>NZ_JBQQCE010000110.1:0-23946 GCF_052245645.1 Streptomyces sp. KR55
CCCGGGCGGCCAGGTAGCCGTTGCCGGTGAAGGTGGGGTGGTAGCCGGTGAGTGCGGCGAGGTGGTGGTCCCCCCGGCGGGAAGCCGGGGAAGGGTCGTCGGTGGTCAGCACCCACGCGTCGGGGGAGGCTGCTCTGCTCGGGTCCGTCACTTACTTCAGGCCTCCCGCGGTGAGTCCGTCGACGATCCGGCGCTGGAAGAACAGCACCGCCAAGACCAGCGGCAGCGTCACGACGACACCGGCCGCCATCTGCGTACCGAACGGCTGGTCGTACTTGTACTGGCCGGTGAAGAGGGAGACGATCACGTTCGCTGTCATCATCTGTCGGTCGTTCACGACGCTGACGGCAATGAGGAATTCGTTCCAGGCGCAGATGAAGACCAGGATCGCCGTGGTGAAGATGCCGGGCGCGGCGAGCGGGAGCACGACCTTGCGGAACGCCTGCGCGGCGGTGCAGCCGTCGACCTGTGCGGCCTTCTCCAGCTCGGCCGGCATCTGGCGGAAGAACGCGGTGAGATTCCACACGGCCAGCGGCAGGGCGAAGCTCATGCTGGGCACGATCATCGCCTGATAGGTGTTGATCCAGCCCGCGTCCGTGAAGAGCCGGAGCAGCGGCACGACCAGAGTGATCGGCGGGAACATGGACGCGGCGATGATCAGGGTGAGGATCAGGGTCTTGCCGCGGAAGTGGAGCCGCGCAAGCGCGTAACCGGCGAAGATCGCGACAAGGAGGGTGAGCGCGGTGGTGGCCCCGGCGACGACGAGGCTGTTGAGCAGCGCGCGGCCGAAGCCGTTGCGCGCGTCGAAAGCCGCAGCGTAGTTGTCGAAGGAGACCGCCGCCGGGAGCGGGGAGTTGGAGAACTGGTCGGAGGGCCTGCGCAGGCTGGAGACCACCATCCAGTAGAAGGGTACGAGGCAGTAGACGACGATGGCGGCGATGCCGATCCGGCGGGCCAGGGAACCGGTGCGGAATCGGCCGATGGCCGTGATCGGGGTCGTGGTCGGGGTCGTGCTCATTGCGAACTCCTCGTGCCCCGGCCGATCAGGTCGGCGCCGAACAGCTTGACGAACGCGAAGGCGGCCACCGCGATGTAGAGGAACAGCACGGTGGCATAGGCGGCCGCGGTGCCGAACCGCAGGTTGCTCATCTCCTCGAAGGCGATCATCGACAGGGTCTCGACGGAGTACTTGCGCGGGCCGACGAGCACGTACGGCAGGTCGAACATGCGCAGGACGTCCAAGAGCCGGAACAGCACCGCGACCACCAGCGCCGGGCGGACCAGCGGCAGCGTGATCCGCCAGAAGGCGCGCCAGGGCGAGGCCCCGTCCACCCTGGCCGCCTCGTACAGCTCGCCCGGGATGATCTGGAGCCCGGCCAGGACGAGGAGCCCGATGAACGGCGCGGTCTTCCACGTGTCGGCGATCACCACGGAGAGCCAGGCCTGGAAACCCTCGCTGCTCCACAGCACCTTGGCGCCCAGCAGCTCGTTGGCGATGCCCTGGCTGTTGAAGATCCACTTCCAGAGCAGACCCGAGATCGCCGTGGGGATCGCCCAGGGAACCAGGATCGCGGCACGCACCAACGCCCGCCCGCGGAAGGCCCGGTGCATCACCAGCGCCATCGCGACGCCGATCAGCACCTCGATGGCGACCGAGACGAGGGCGAAGGAGGTGGTGTTCCACCAGGGCCGCAGGAAGCGGTCCCCGGTGAACACGGCTTCGTAGTTGTCCAGACCGTAGGAGGTGGTGGTCACCTTGAAGCCGGTCTGCGGGTCGATGGAGTTGCTGGAGACGACGAACGACAGCCGGAAGGCAGCGAGCACCGGATAGCCGACGACCAGGCCGAGCACGATCAGGGTGGGAGAAAGCAGGGCGGCGGCCAGCCTGCCGGTCCCGGCCCTGCGCGAGGTGCGCGGGGGCCGGGACGCGGTGTCGCGGCGGCGCCCCGCCTGGGAGAGGACGGACACCAGGGGACCTCTTCCGCCGACTACTTCTTCTCGGCGATCGCCGCGGACAGGTTCCGCTGCATGTCGGCGAGTGCGGCGTCGACCGACTTCGATCCGCTCAGCGCCGCGGCCGCGCTCTCCTGGATGGCGGCGGTGGCGTCGCCGTACTGCACGACCACGGGCCGGGGCACGGCGCTGCTCAGCGACTCCTTGAGGGTGGCCAGGTAGGGGAACTGCCGGCGCAGGGCGGGGTCGTCGTACAGGCCGGCGTACGGCGGGGCGGCCGAGGTGACCTTCAGGTTGGTGCGGGCGTTGGCCTCGCTGGAGAAGAACTTGATGAAGTCGAGCGCGGTGGCCTTGTTCTTGGCGAACTTGCTCACCGCCAGGTCGAGTCCGCCGAGGGAGGACTTGCCCGGGCCGTCCAGGCCGGGCAGCGGCGCCACCCCGAACTTTCCGGCAACCTTGCTGGACCCGTCCTCGGCGTTGGCCAGTGCCCACTGGTACGGCCACTGCCGGTGGAAGAGCAGCTTGCCCGCCTGGAAGGCGCGGCGGCCGTCCTCCTCCTGGTAGGTCGAGGACTCCTTGGGGAAGGTGCCGTCCTTGAAGCCGTCGGCGAGGAACTGCAGGCCCTTCCTGGCCTCTTCGGTGTCGACGGTGGCGTTGCCCTCGGCGTCGACGACGGTGCCGCCCGCCGAGGCCACGGCCTCGGAGAAGTTGACGGTCAGGCCCTCGTACTTGTCGAACTGGCCCGCGTAGCAGTCGACGCCCTTGCCCTCGGGCAGCTCGGCGACGTCGGCGCAGGCGTCCTTCATCTCGTCCCAGGTGGTGGGCGGCTGCACGCCCGCCTTGTCCAGCAGGTCCTTGCGGTAGAAAAGGAGGCCCGCGTTGGTGTTGAACGGGATGGCGTACTGCTTGCCGAAGTACTCGCCGGTCTTGACGACGGCGGGGAGCATCTTGTCGAGCGGGAACTCCTTGGCGGGCAGTTCGTCGATCCACTGGTTGGCGGCGAACTCGGCGACCCAGATGGGGTCCAGGTTGAGCACGGTGTAGGCGTCCGACTTGGTCTGAGCGTTCTGGATGAACTGCTGCCGCTGTTGGTCCGCGCTCTCGGGCAGCTCGACGAGGGTGACCTTCTCGTCCGGATGCTCGCTGTTCCAGCGATCGAGCTGGCCCCGGATGGTGCCGGTCGTGTCCTTGCCGGTGGCGAGGGTGATCGGGCCGCGCCCGGAGAACTCCCCCGGGCTGCCGGCCGACGGCTCGGAGGAGTCCCCGCCGCACCCGGCGAGAGTGGCGGCGAGCAATGCGGCGGACGCCGCGACGGCCCAGGCGGACCGCCGCCTCACCGTCCCCGCCTTGGTGGCGGCCGGGATGCCGGCCTCTCTGCGGCTCATCTGCGACGAACTCACCGTGCTCCTCCTCGCGATCCTGCGCATGCCTCCGAACGGCCCCGCGGCAGGCGCCCCGCCCCCGCGGTCCGCCACCGGGCCGATTTGATCGTTCAACATGCGCCCCGTGAAGCGCCGCGTCAACCCTTGGGAACCAAGGTGATTGGATCGTTCATATCGCGCGACCGGTCCGCATCCGGAAGCTCCCGCCGCGCGGCACGCGTGGAGCGTTTCGTTTGGATCACTGGACCTGGCCAAGACGCACGATGGGGTGCAGGCCACCCGCCGCGTTCGGGCGCTGCGACGGCTACCAGCCCTCACGGATCAGATGGAGACTGCTGTGTTCCCTCACGGGGTGAGGACGATGCGGCCGTTGATCGAGTGGTCCTCCAGTCGTTGGTGAGCGAGCGTTCGATCTCGGTGTTGGCGAGGCCGTCGGCGACCGCTTTCAGTGCGGCCTGGGCGGCCGGCGGGACGGTCTCGGGGTGTATCGGCAGGTAGCCGCCGGCGTTGAACCCGGTGACGATGAAGTTGCCGTACCAGATCCGGTTGCCGTCGATGCCCTGGTCGACGATCGGTGCCGCCCGGGTTGACGCCGACCGCGGACACGCACGGCGACCTTGCGGCGGGGCCTGCGGCGCGGTGGGCTGAGCCTGTACTCGGGCCATGGTGGAACCGCGCCAGGCGCGGGGATCGTCATAGGTCGGGTCGGGCGAGGATGACGCCTGAGCCATGGTTTGGGCTGCTCGTCAGGCGCGTATGCTCTCGGACGGCTTGCAGGCGACGTACGGGCGTCGTACGGGCACAGCAACGGGGGCAGGCGATGAGTGGAAGCGCGGGGCAGAACCCTTGGGGGCCGTACGGCGGACAACCGCCAGGGGGCCCGGCTCCGGTGTGGCCCCCTGGTCCCCCGGTTCCGCAGCGCCGTCCCTCATGGCGGAGCCGAGTGTGGCGCACGATCAACCCGATCGCGGTCGGCCGCCGGGTGTTCACTCCGTCGCGGCCCGACCGGGTTCAGGACCCGGCCGTGAAGAAGGTCCAGGTCCTGCGTACGGTGGTCGGTTTCGCCGCGGTGGTGTGCATCCTGCTGGCGTACCGGGTCGTGGCGGACGCCGAGGGTGTATTGGACCAGCGCATGGACCAGATCGAGACCTCTGTGAACCTGGCTGCGATCACGCTCCCGGTCTGCGTGGCGGGGTTCATCGCGGCGACCCGCCCGCCCAACCGGCAGCTGTTCCTGCGGCGTGCGCTGAAACCGCTGGGAGCGCTGTGCGCGCTGGGCTGTGCGATCGCCTTCATCCTGCTGCTCGGCAACGGCGTGTTCGGGGACGTTTACTTGACCGGTGAGGAGAAGCCGTCCCCCGGGGCCTACGCACGCCTTGCCTTCATGCTCTTCTTCCTGCTGTGGTATGTGCCGTTCTTCCTCTACGGCATTGCCATGGTCCTGGTTCATGTGTTCCGCACTGCCGACATCCACGAAGCGCTGCCGCCGCTGCTGGCGATGGTGCTGGTGTGGGAACTCGCCGTCGCTGACTTGTTCACCGGCGCCTACGACGCCGCGCCCTTCGGTGTGCGGATGGCCCTCGTCTTCGGTCCACCGTTGTCCATCACCGCGGTGAGCCTGTGGGAACTCAGGCGGCTCCGGTCACGCCATGGCATAACGGTGCGGCAGGCAATGCTTCGCTGATCGGGCGAGGCGGAGAGGTGAAGGCACGGCTGCATTGCGGCGCGTGGATGGCGCTCAGGGCCACCCACACGCCGAAGTCGCAGCGGACGATCAGGCCTTGAGCAACCGCTCGCTCAACTCCCACAGCCGCTGTGCCGACTCCGGGTCGACGGCGTGCGGTACGACGTCGGACGGGATGTCCTGCTCGGCACCGAAGGCGATGGGCTTCGGTGTGTCCAGCGGGTGAGATGTCATTGTCCTTCAGGTAGACGCCGCCGATCCCGGCGAGCAGCGGGCTGGTCGCGGCGAACACGCTGGTGCTGGCCCCCTGCTGCGGCGTCTTCATCTCACGGTCGGGATCGATGACCGGTCGGCCCGAATCGTCGACCAGTCCCATGGCCCGCAGCGCCTCATCGGTCACCGCCGGTCCGTCCTCGGAACGCGAGGGCCCCAGGCTGGTGGTGACGACTATGCCTGGGTGCACGGCGTAGCCGCGGATCTGGTCGCCGGCCCATCGGCGATCCAGCTCGACAGCGAACAGGACGTTGGCGGTCTTGGACTGGCCGTAGGCGAGCATGCCGTCATAGCCGGTGGTGAAGTGCGGGTCGTCCCAGCGGATGTCGCAGAGCCGGTGGCCACCGGAGGTCACGTTGACCACCCGGGCGCCGTGAGCAGCACGCAGCTCAGGCAACAGCGCCAGAGTCAGTTGGAAATGGCCGAGATGGTTGGTCGCGAACTGCGATTGTTTCGGCGAGCAGGGGGGGTTCCGGCGGCGATCCGCCCGATGAGGGGCACGTCCACCGCAGGAGGCGGGTTGTCGCCCGCATCGGGGTCCAGGAAGCGCGTACGCGGTAGACGCGTGGGAGCGGCAGGCCAAGGCCCGCGCCGCGCGTCGCCGCCCAGCGGCCTCACTGCCAGATGCGTCAAGAACTCCTCCAGCGGAACCCGAAAGGCTCTCGTCTGCTGGTCGTGACGGACCGAGCAGAGAGCGATCCGCGTGCCTTTCGCCGGACGAGCGTCAGTGCCAACAGTCCTCATGTTCGGGCGAGTTCGTCGCCTTCCAACCGATAACCCCGCCCCCGCACCGTGGTGATCCTCGACGCCCCCAGCTTGCGGCGGAGGTAACGGACGTACACGTCAACGATGTTGGAGCCCTCCGACGCCTCGTACCCCCAGACGTCACAGAGGAGGTCCTCTCTGCTGAGCACGCTGCCGGCGTTGCGCATGAGGTGTTCCAGCAGGGCGGCCTCTCTGGCGCTGAGCTGGATGATCCGGCCGTCCACGTAGGCCTGGTGGGTTCGGGTCTCCAGGGCGATTCCGGCGCGGCGCAGGACGGAGCTGTCGGACTCGCGCAGGCGCAGCCGGAGGCGGACGCGGGCGAGGAGTTCCTCGAAGCTGAAGGGTTTCGTCATGTAGTCGTCGGCGCCGCCCTCGAGGCCCGTCACCGTGTCGGCGACGGTGCCCCGGGCCGTGAGGATGATGACCGGGATGGCGCTGGAGGCCGCGCGCAGGCGGGAGATGACGGTGAAGCCGTTCTCGCCGGGCAGTCCGATGTCCAGGACCATCAGGTCGTGCCTGCCCGACATGGCCGCGCGCCGGGCCGTCCGCCCGTCGGTGACGACCGTGGTGAGAAAGCCGTGGGCGTCGAAGCGTTCGGACAGGTAGGAGGCGATGTGCGCCTCGTCCTCGGCGATGAGGAGGTGCCTGCGGTTCTGCCTGTTCTGGTTCATGGGGTCCAGTGGTGTGTGCCGGTCACGGCGTGCGTGACGTACGGGATGCGCAGGGTGAAGGTCGCTCCGTGGCCCGGGCTGCTGTCGACATGGATCTGGCCGTGGTGCGCCTCGGCTATGGCCTTGACGATGGCCAGGCCCAGCCCTGCCCCGGTTCTGCCGCGGCTTTCCTCGGCCCTCGCGAATCGCTCGAAGATGCGTTGCTGATCGGCGAGGGGGATTCCGTGGCCGGTGTCCTTGACCCACAGTTCGACCGCGTCGGCGCCCGCACGTCCGCCGATCCAGATCCGGGCGTGCTCCTCGGTGTGCTGGGCGGCGTTCTGAGCCAGTTGGATCATGGCCTGGGTGAGGAGCTGTCGGTCGGCGTGGAGGGTGTCGCGGTGGGGGTTCTCCTCGAAGTCGAGGAGCCAGCGGCGTTCGGCCAGGGCGGCGGCCTTCACGTACACCTCCTAGATCAGTTCGGAGAGGGTGAGGTCCTCGGGGCGCAGCGCGTCGGGGCGGCGGGCCTTGGCCAGCATGAGGAGTTCCTCCGCCATACGGTGCATGCGGTGCAGTTCGTCGGTGATGACGGCGACCGTGTGGGCGCGGGCGGCGGGGTCGTCGGGGAGGGTCTCCAACTGGCTGAGCACGATGGTGATCGGCGTGCGCAGTTCGTGGCCCACGTCGTTCATGAACTGCCGCTTGGTCGTGAAGGCGTCGTCGAGGCGGTCGAGCATGTCGTTGAAGGTGCCGGCCAGTTGGCCGATCTCGTCCCTGTCCTGGACGCGGATGCGGCGGGTGATGTCCGACTCGTGGATCGAGCGGGCGGTGTCCCGCAGGAGCCGCAGCGGTGCGACTATGCGGGTGGCGAAGATCCAGCCGACGCAGGCGGAGAGCAGCATGGCGCCGAGTCCGAGATAGATCTGGGTGCGGATCGACGCGTTGATGTTGTCGCGTTCCTGCTGGGTGAACGTGGCGATGACGAGCACGCCCCGCGCGGCGTCGCCCCCCACCGCGACGGGCACGGCCACGAACCGCACCGAGCCCGCCGGGCTGTGCGTGTCCCCGTAGGAGGGGGTGCGGATCGCGGCGGCCCGGTCCATCAACGCGCGGTCGGTGTCCAGTCGGGCCGGCGGCTCCTCGGCGGAGCGGCGGTACGGTGTCCCGTCGACCAGGGTGATCAGGGTCTGGCCGTGTTCCGGTATGTAGCCCTGCAGGTAGGAGACGAAGAGCTCCCGGACGCCGCCGGGGCCGGTCCCCGCACCGCCCGCGGCCTTGGTCGCGAAGGCGCGGAACGCGTCGACGTCGTGGGCGAGTTCGCGATCGACACGTTCGTTGAGGCGGGCCGTGAGGAGGTACGACTCCGCGCCGGTGAGGCTCGCCAGGGTCAGGCCGACGAGCATCAGCATCCGCCCGAGCAGGCGTACGCGGATCGAGCGCAGTGGGTGGCGCCCGGGCATGGCGACGGCCTGCTGCGGGGGTGTGGCATCAGTCGTCACCACCGGCGCCATCGTCGTCTCCGTCGTCTCCGTCGTCTCCGTCGTCGGATGCGGGTGTGCTCGGCGTTCCCGAGAGGGTCGGCGCCCTGGGAGTGGGGGTGGGTGTCGGATCGTCGTCGGACACCACTCCGGCGGGGACCGGGGACTGCGGTGACACGGGCTTCGCCGTGGGCGTCCGGTCGTCGGTGTCTTCGTCGTCCGGCGGCGCGGTGGCGGGGGCGGGGCCGAGGTCGGCCGCTTCTTCGTCCGCGTCCGAGGGCCGTACCGTCGTGCCGGGGGACGGTGACCGGGTCGGGGTGTGCTCCGTCGCTTCCCCGCCCGACGGCACGGTGCTCTGCGCGGGGGCCGGTCCGGTTCGGCCTACGACGACGGGATCGCCGAGATCGGGAGGCGGCGCCTGGTGAGCACCGGCCACGGGGATTCCGACGAGCAGAACGGCGCCCACGGCTATGGCGGCGAGACGCTGGCTGCGGGTCACGCGGGTACGACCTCCTCGATGTTCTCGACGTTCGCGGTTCGTCCGAAAGACGTATCAACGGGTCCAGGTGGCGGCATGCCCTGCGCATGACCCGTTCGTGAACATTGCGTGCGGGGGCGGCACCCGCACGGCGCCACCCCCGCAGCCCACCGAGGGCTCAGACGGCCATCGTCACCTTGGCCTCCGCCGCACCGGTCGCCCCGTGCCGCTCCGCCCAGTTCTCCAGAGCCGTACGGCAGGCGTGGTCGAGGTGGTGCACCCGAGACAGGTCCAGGTCGACGGGGCGGTCCTGCGGGATCGCCTCCAGGGTGTCGAGGATCTTCGGCAGCCTGAGGAAGGTCGCATTGCCGCTCAGGTGCGCCTGCACCGGACCCGCGCCCTTGTCGACGATCTCCAGCCTGACATGGGACGCCTCCCAGGCCGTCTTGCCCACCGCAAGCGCGAGTCCGATCAGTACGCCCTCGAACATGCTGATCGCGACGATCGACACCGCGGTGACGACGAGGATCACGGCCTCGCCGCGGTGCCCGCGCCAGAGGGAGACGAGTTCCTTCACGGGGATCAGTTTGAAGCCCGAGTGGACCAGGACGGCCGCGAGCGCCGGGATCGGGATGACACCCAGTGCGGCCGGCAGCAGGGCCGCGAACAGCAGCAGCCAGGCTCCGTGCAGGACCCGGGAGGCCTTCGTCCGCGCCCCCGCCTGAACGTTGGCCGCGCTGCGCACGATCACCGCGGTCATCGGCAGCGCGCCGAGCAGACCGCAGACCGTGTTGCCCGCGCCCTGGGCCATCAGCTCCTTGTCGTAGTCCGTGCGCGGGCCGTCGTGCAGCCGGTCCACGGCCGCCGCGCTGAACAGGCTCTCCGCCGAGGCGATCAGCGTGAACGCCAGCACGGTGCTCACCATCCCGACGTCCGCCAGCCCCGCGAACCCGCTGGGCGTGGGCGGCTGGATCGCCGAGAACAGCCCCTTCACGGTCACGTCGGTGACAGGGAGGCTGAATGCCAGCGAGGTGATGGTCGCGAGCGCGACCGCCGCGAGCGGGCCGGGCACCACACGTACCTTCTTCGGCAGCCTCGGCCACAGCACCAGTACGGCGATGGTGCCCGCGCCCAGCAACAGCGACGCCACGGCCGGGGCGGAGTCCAGCGAGCCGGCGAGCATCTGCGGAAGCCCGGCGATCTTGTCGATGCCGGAGGACGGCGCCTTGCTGTGGGTCATCGCGTACAGCTGGCCTGCGATGAGCACCAGGCCGATTCCGGCGAGCATGCCCTCGACCACGGCGACGGAGATGGCCCGGAACCAGCGTCCCCAGCGCAGCGCCCCCATGCCGAGCTGCAGCAGGCCCGTGGCCAGCACGATCACCCCGAGCGCCCCGAGCCCGTGCTCGTGCACGGCCTCGAAGACCAGCACGGTCAGACCGGCGGCCGGGCCCGACACCTGGAGGCTGCTGCCCGGCAGCAGACCCGTGACGAGTCCGCCGACGACACCGGTGACGATGCCGAGTTCGGCCGGCACCCCGGAGGCGACCGCGACGCCGACGCACAGCGGCAGGGCGACCAGGAACACGACGACGGAGGCCGCGAAGTCCTGCTTGAAGTAAGCGGTGTTCATCGGATGCCTCACAGCGTCTCGAAGGAGTCGGATTCGGCCCGGTATGCCAGCACGCCGCCGGTGTGGACCTCGTAGAACCAGGCGTGGACCCGGAGCCGCCCGTCGTGAAGGCGGGGCTGCACGCACGGGTACGACTTCAGCCGGAGCACCTGGGCCAGCACGTGGTGCTGGACCGCCTCGGCGACGAGCGGGTCGTCCTGCGCGCCGGCCGGCAGTCCGGCGGCGTGACCGAGCCACTCGCGCACCGCCGGTACGGCCGACAGGTCGTCGCCGCGTACCAGCGCGCCGACCGCGCCGCAGTGGGAGTGCCCGCAGACCACGATGTCGGACACACCGAGCACCTTGACGGCGTACTCGATCGTCGCGGCCTCGGAAGTGGGACCCGCGTCGTACGGCGGGACGACGTTCCCCGCCGTGCGCAGCTCGAAGAGCTCACCGGGGCGGGCACCGGTGATGAGCGAGGGGATGACGCGTGAGTCGGAGCAGGTGATGAAGAGGGCGTACGGCGACTGTCCTGCGGCCAGTTTGCCCAGTTCGGCGCCCTGAGAGTGGGCGAAGGTGCGTGCGTGTGCGATGAGGGTTTGCATGTCAGTTTCCTCGTGAGGAGAGGTGTCACTGGCAAGGAGCCGGCAGTGGCGCGCCGTTGAGCCACTGCCGTCGAACCGGTCGAGCCGTGAGGGGGCGGAATCGGAGGGGAGGGGGAACCGGCGGAACTAGTCGTCGTCGCCGTCGTCGCCCGTCCACGGGCCGGTGATGGCGAGGAGGATGCCGGGGTCCTGGATGTTGGCGAACAGCGTCCTGCCGTCCCGGGAGAAGGTGACGCCGGCGAACTCGCTGTACTCCGGCGCCTCCGGGGTGCCGACGTTCAGCTCGTTGCGGGCGATCGGGTACATGTGGCCGTCGGCGGTGGCGCCGAACAGGTGCGAGACGCCGTCGCCGTCCTCGGCGATCACCAGGCCGCCGAACGGGGAGACAGTGATGTTGTCCGGGCCGTCGTAGGCACCGTCCCGGGAGACGTCGGTGTTCACCGCCAGCAGGACCTTGAGGGTGATGGTGCTGCTGCGCGGGTCGTAGAACCACACCTGGCCGTCGTGCGGGGTGCCGGGGCTCTCGGTGCGGGCGTAGCTGGAGACGAAGTACGCGCCGCCGTCGCCCCACCACATGCCCTCGAGCTTGCGGGAGCGGGTGATCTCACCGGCCAGGAACTGCTTGCGCACGGAAATGGTGACGGCGTCCCGGTCCGGGACCTTCACCCAGTCCACGCGGTACACGGTGCCGACCTGGGTCGCGCGGGAAAGGTCGTCGACGTACTGCCCGCCGGCGTCGAAGCACTTGAACGCCTCCAGCACACCTGCGTTGTCGGCCAGGGCACGCAGCTTGCCGGGGCCGTGGGTGAAGCCGACCGGCGGGGTCCAGCGGTAGAGCAGGCCGTTGGGCTTGGAGGCGTCCTCGGTGAGGTAGAGGTGGCCGCGGTACTTGTCGACCACGACCGCCTCGTGGGCGTAGCGGCCGAGGCACTTGACCGGCTTGGGGTCGAGGTTGGCCGCGCTGCCGTGCTCGGGGTCGACCTCGAAGACGTAGCCGTGGTCCTTGGTCATACCGTTGACGCCGGCCTTGTCCTCGGTCTCCTCGCAGGTGAGCCAGGTGCCCCACGGGGTGACGCCGCCGGCGCAGTTGGTGGACGTGCCGGCGATGCCGACCCACTCGCGCACCGAGTCGTCGGTCACCTCGACGACGGTGCAGCCGCCGGCCGCCGCCGGGTCGTAGACCAGGCCGTCGACGTGCGGCACGGGGTCGCCGGCCTCGGTCAGCGGGTCGTCGATCTCATGGTTGTTCACCAGCAGAGTGACGGTGTCGTCGTCATCATCGCCGTCGGCCGCGAAGGCGCCCGTGCCGTCGTGATTGCTCGGCGTGGTCTGGCCGGACTCCAGCGTGGTGACGCCGGTGCGGGTCAGGATCCGGTAGGAGAAGCCCTCGGGCAGGGCGAGCACGCCCTTCGGGTCCGGGACCAGCGGGCCATAGCCGACGCTACTGCCGGCCGCGGCCGTGTCGGCCACGGCACCGGGCGCCGACAGCAGAGCCTCCACACTGCCGATGAGCATGACCCCGGCGCCGGCCAGCGCCGATCGGCTCAGCAATTCCCTGCGATTCAGCGGCATCTCGTCTCCCGGATGAGCGGAGTGTGCGAAGTGGTGAGTGGTGCTCGCCGACCGAGGGGAGGTCGGCGCTCCGCCATGCTGACCAGCCGGAAAGAACCTCAGCAGAAGCCAAGGAGAAGTCATGAATGTGCGTCTCTCATGTTTCTCATCTCGGCGAACAGGACGGCTGGGGCGATCCCCGAACGTTGTGACGTACTTGACGTGCTCCCTGGCCTAAGGCCCAGGGATTCCGACCTGGGTCGTCTGCCCCTTCCGGGGGCTTCCTGCTTCTATGCGCTGTGCCGGGACTTTCGTCCTGGTCTTACCGGCGCTCTGCGAGGCGTTTAGCGTCTCCGCCCGTCCGGCGGCGACGATACGGCGTCCTTCGAAGAGGACGTTGCGTGCTGCGTTGTGGTCGCGGTCGTGCACGGTGCCGCACCCGCCGCACGTCCACTCCCGGACGTCCAGGGGCTTGGGGCCGTCCCGGAATCCGCAGGCCGAGCAGACCTGAGAGGACGGGAAAGCGCGGTCCACCCTGGCGAAGGTGCGGCCGTGCTTGACCGCCTTGTACTCCAGCATGCCGACGAACGCGGACCATCCCGCGTCGTGCACGGACTTGGCGAGCCGGGTGCGGCCGAGGCCGGACACCGCGAGGTCTTCCACATACACCGCTTGGTTGTCGCGCATGATCTGCGTGGATGCCTTGTGGTGCCAGTCCCGGCGCCGGTCCGCCACCTTCGCGTGCTGGCGTGCGACCTTGATGCGGGCCTTGGTCCGGTTCTTCGATCCCTTGGCCTTGCGGGACAGCTCCCGCTGAAGGCGCTTGAGTTTCTTCTCCGCCCGGCGCAGGAAGCGGGGACTGTCGATCTTCTGGCCGTCGGACAGGACCGCGAAGGCGGACAAGCCGAGGTCGATACCGGACTCCGCCTCCAGTTCGGGGAGGGTGTCCGGCTCGGTGTCCACGACAAAGCTGAGGAAGTACCGGCCGGAGCTGTCCTTGGTGACGGTCAGGGACGTGGGCGCGACCGGAAGCCGGCGGGACCACTTGACCTTGAGATTGCCGACCTTGGCCACGTACACCGTGCCGTTCTCCTTCAGGGAGAAGGCGTTGGTGTTGAGGCGGATCGACTGCCGGGTGTCTTTCTTCGACTTGTACCGGGGCGGCCCGACCTTCCGGCCCTGCCGCTTGCCCCCCAGGCTGTCGAAGAAGTTCTGGTAGGCGGTGTCGAGGTCCCGAAGGGACTGTTGCAGAACGACCGCTGACACGTCGGCGAGCCAGGCGCGTTCCTCGGTGCGCTTGGCCTGGGTGATGCGAAGCCGGGACAACTGGGCCGACTTCACATACGGCAGCCCCGCCGCGTGCGCTTCCTTGCGGTCGCGCAGGCAGTCGTTCCACACCACGCGGGCGCACCCGAACGCCTGGGCCAGCGCACGGCGCTGGATGGCATCCGGGTAGGCCCGGTAGTTGTAGCGGAGCTGCATAACCAAGAACCTACCTACGACTGGTCTCATGGAAGAGCAGAACGACTACAGGCGTGGCAGACACATCGTTTCGGCGATGCACGTGCACTTGGTCTTCGTGACGAAGTACCGGCGTGGAGTCTTCAACGACGAGATGCTGACACGCTGCGAAGAGATCATGCGCAAGGTGTGCGAGGACTTCGAGGCGGAGCTGAAGGAGTTCAACGGCGAACGCGATCACGTCCACCTCCTGATCGACTACCCGCCCAAGGTCGCCGTCTCCAAGCTGGTCAACAGCCTCAAGGGCGTCTCCGCCCGCCGGATACGCCAGGAGTTCACCGACCACATCAACCGCGCCGTCATGCACGGGCATCTGTGGTCGTCCTCGTACTTCTCGGCGTCCTGCGGCGGAGCACCATTGGCGATCGTCCGTCGGTACATCGAGCAGCAACAACGCCCGCTCTAAGGTGCAGATCAGAGCAGTCCTGAGATGCATTCAACCCCGGCGTCAACGCCGGGGCTTTCTGCAAGAGTCCCGGTAAGCGCTACGAGGCAGCATGCTTGCCGTCGGCACGGGAGAGACGACCGTCGTGGCTCAGGGCGGAGCGGTGGGCAGTTGGCCGAGGAAGTGGAGCAGCGGGCCCGACCGGTACGGTGTTCCGTGTGGACGGGCAGCTGGGTGACGCGGAACTCGATGAACTGGTCGCGCAGGCCACCGTGGATGCCTACGACGAAGAGGAGCAGCTCACGGGCCTCTACACGATGCTCGTAGAGCATCTGGCCGTCCCGTTCAAGACGGTCGTTCTCGGGGTCGAGGTCACTGTGAAGAAGGTGGACCTGCTGCCCGGCAGCCAGATCGTGGCGGTCTGTACGCGAGGCAGGCACCGGCAGGCGATCGGCATTCTCGACCTTCCGTTGCCGGATCCGGCGCCCGATGGGGCTGAGTGGATTGAGGCCTACCGGCACTGGGGACAGTGAAGGCACTCAGGTCAGTGGCCGCCCGACAGCGCCAGCCGGTAGCCCTGATCGGCGAGCCAGGCCCGGGCCCGGCCGTACTGCCGTTCCCCGGCGAACAGCCGGTACCGCCCCAGCTGTGCCGGTGAGGTGGCCAGCATGTCCTTGAAGCGGCGGAACGCTCCTCGACCCTGGATCGCGATGCCGAGTAACCGGGCGAGGTCCTGGTCGTCAAGGGTGGTGATGAGGTCCTCCATGTCGCTGTAGGCGTAGCGCGATCCGGCGCGCGGGACATGGAGCCACCGCTCGGTGCCTTCCGGTTCATCCTCGTCCCATGACCCTCGGTGTCCGCGAGGGTGGGCCGGCACGCTTCGGTGTTCAGGTCGATACAACCACCGCCCCAGGCCGGGTCTCCTTCGAGCAGACCGGAGAGTTCCTCCAGGTCGACCGGCAGCGGCCGCAGCACCAAGACGGCACCGCCGGCCACAGCCTGGCCGCCGAGCGTCCACCCTCGCCGACGGCAGCCCCCTCAGCCCGACGACACCCGCCACTTCCAGTGGCAGTGACTGCGTCCCGGCACGGCCCTCGGCTTCCTCGCGTACCGCGACCGCCACCGCTCCCCCCTCTCCCTCACCCCCACCGGCCGCGCCGCCGCCCTGACCGCACTCCGAGCACGCGCCCACGCCCCGCGGACCACGCCCTGGCGTGATCCTCCCGCTCAGGTCCGGGCGAGCAGTACGCAGCCGAGTTTCAGCAGCGCGGTGCGGAAGGCCGACAGATCGCCGGGAGCCACCATGAGGTGCCTCGGACACAGATCCGGGAGCACAGCGCGCCCGCCCTGCGGCCCTTCGCGATCACCACGGCCTGTGCCTCGTCCACGCACTCCAGCAGGTGACACGTACCCAGATCCCGTACTTTCTCGGTGCGGGAGGCGGCCGAGACGGTCTGCGGCAGTTCCTCTCCTGTGCTGCTCCCTGCAAGGAAGCGGCCTCCTTCAGGCTGCGGCCTGCGTGGAGGGCCTTCAGCAGGAAGGCGGTGGACAGCGTCCAAACGTGGTCGGCCGACCGGGTCGCGAACGCGTCGAGCAGCAGCGCCTCGGCGGGGACCAGACCGTTGAGTGCCACAACGTCGAAGTCCGGCAGAATCCTGACCGTGCTCTGCGCCCCGACGGCAGGCGCCGGACCTGGCCGGTAGTCGTCGGCGCGCCCCGTGCCCCGCCCGGTTAACTCCAGTCGGCCGCCGGACAGTTCGGTGAGACCGCTGGCCTGAAAGTAGCAACGGCCAGGCGAAGGCCGTGACCGCATCGCCCTTGTAGAAGTCACCGCCGGTGAGGACCTCGCCCAGCGCTCGGATCGTGGCTGCGGAGGGGCGCTGCGTCTTGTCGCTGCACCAAAGCCTGCCGCGCCAGCTGCAGCACGGCCGCGAGCTCCGTTCTGGCCCCATGCTCCATCGCCCGCTGCAGCGTCCGGTGGCACTGCCGCCGTGGCCGCTCCGCGTCCACGCCCACCCTCGGCGGCGATAGGGTCCGCCATGTGAGCGAGTACCAGTATTACGAGTTCCAGGCGCTTGAGCGGCCGCTCAGCCGCGAGGAACAGGAGCAGCTGCGGGCCATCTCCACCCGGGCCCGGATCACGGCCACCAGCTTCACCAACACCTACAACTGGGGTGACCTGAGCGGCAATCCGCGCCGTATGACCGAGCACTACTTCGACGCCCACCTGTACGTCACCAACTGGGGCACCCACCGGCTGATGCTCCGCCTGCCCAAACAAGCCCTGCCTCTGCATACCGCACAGCCATACTGCCTGGACCACCATGTCCAGGCCTGGACCACCCGCACCCACCTCCTGCTCGAAATGACCAGCGAGGACGAGGGTGGCGACTGGGTCGAGGGAGCCGACGACTCGCTGGCGGCCCTCATCGGCGTACGCGACGAACTCGCCACCGGCGACCTGCGCCCTCTCTACCTGGCCTGGCTCTCCGCGCTCACCGCCTGGGAACTCGAGGACGACGACGAAGAGGAGTACCACACCTGCCCGGAGCCACCCGTCCCGGCCGGGCTCGGCGAACTGACCGCCTCGCAGGCCGCGCTCGCGGACTTCCTGCGCGTGGATGCCGACCTGCTCGCGGTCGCGGCCCAGGCCAGTTCCGCCGCGCCCAAGAAGTCGGCCAGGCCCACGAAGAAGGAACTCGCTCCGCTTATCGCCGCTCTGCCCCAGAAGGAGAAGGACGCTCTGCTGCTGCGGCTCGCCCTCGGCCCCGAACCCCGGTTGCGTACCGACCTCATGCACCGCCTGCGCGGCAACACTGCCCCGACCACCGTCCCCGGGCGCCGCTCCGCCGCCCACCTCCTGGACGCCTCCTACACGCGGCGCACAGAACGCCGACAGCGCGCCGAACACGTACGAGCCGCAGCCCGCGACCGACAGCCAACCGCCCTTGCCCGTGACGCCGAAGCCGCCTGGCAGCAGATCGAGGCACACATCGCCGCCAAGAAGACCAGCGCCTACGACCAAGCCGTCACCCTCCTTACGGAATTGCGCGACGCCTACGCGCACACCGAACGAGACAAGGACTTCCGGCAGCGCCTGACCCGCCTGCGCGAGGACAACCAGCGCCGCCCCGGCCTGATCCACCGCCTCGACCGCCACGGCCTCCGATAGCCCCGCTCGTTCCGAGACCGGGCGGGCTGGGCCGTTCCCTCCCCGCCTCAGGGAAGCAGCGTGAACGCGGGAACATGATCGGGCACGAGCGCCCGGAAGTGCCGAGGGTCGAGCGTCACGACATCCGCCAGCTTCAGCCGCTCCGCCACAGCGACCCCCGAAGCATCCGCGACACGCAGCGGAAAGCCCACTCCACCATCGTCGACAGCCTCAACGCCGCCCCGGAAGGCTGAGCTTGCTGATCGTGTCCTCCCTGCGCACGGCACCGAAGACGGTCGCCACCGTCGAGGACTTCGCCACCCACATGCTCGGCAAGACGGTCGTGCACTCCCAGGACCGGGCGGGCTTCGTCGTCGCCGCGCTGGTCATCCCGTACCTGCTGGCGGCTATCCGCATGGCCGCATCCGGCTTCGCCACCGCCACCGATATCGACACCGGCATGGAACTGGGCTGCGTCCACCCATGGGGCAGCTGAAGCTGGGCGGACCTGATCGGCCTCGACACCGTCGCCTCGATCGCCGAGTCGCTGTACGACGAGTTCAAGGAACCCCTCTACGCCCCCACTGCTCCAGCGGATGGTGGAGGCGGGGCTGCTAGGCCGCAAGACCGGCCGAGGGGTTCCACATGTACGGCCATGGCTGAGCGGCTCTCGTGCGACCGGGCTGCGGGCCCGGACCGCACCCGCCAGCCGAGGGATCCGGCGGCTGCTCACAGGCGGAGGGCGGGAAGCGCGTGTGCGGCCGTTCCCGTCCTCGGCCTGCCTTAATCGCATCGGTCAGGTGTGCCACGTCACCATCCGAATGCTGGATGTGACCCGACGTGGCCCCGGACCGCCCCCTAGGCTGGCCGGTGCAGCTGGTACGCCCCGTCCGTCAGACGGGATGCGTCGTAAGAGGGAACCCGGTGGGAATCCGGGACTGCCCCGCAGCGGTGAGCGGGAACGACCGCCGTCATACGCACTGGGTCCGGTGAAGAGGGCCTGGGAAGCGACGGCCAGTAGGTGTCCTCACGTCGTGAGGACGTGCCCGCGAGTCCGAAGACCTGCCAACTGCCCGCGCACGAACCGCTCGTGCACGGACATCCCGGTGACCTCGAGGGCGGGTCGGCGTACATACCAGGCGGATCGACGGCGCAGTATCACGTACGGCGCGAGGTCGCTTCTGCCCGGTCCGCACCCTTCGCGCTCTCGTCCCGTCCCCGGGATCTCAGGGATTCATCTCGCGAAGGAGATCTCCGTGACTACCAAGTCCGCAGCCGCGGCAGCACGGTCCACCGTGTACGGCTACCCCCGCCAGGGACAGAACCGGGAACTCAAGAAGGCGACCGAGGGCTACTGGAAGGGCCGCGTCACCGCCGACGTCCTCCGTGCCACCGCCGCCGACCTGCGCCGCACGAACTGGCGGCAGCTCGCCGAAGCCGGCCTCCACGAGGTGCCGACCGGTGATTTCTCGTACTACGACCATGTCCTGGACACCACCGTCATGGTCGGCGCGATCCCCGAGCGGTACCGGGCGGCCGTCGAGGCGGACGCCTTGGACGGCTACTTCGCCATGGCCCGCGGTACACAGGATGTCGCGCCGCTGGAGATGACCAAGTGGTTCGACACCAACTACCACTATCTCGTCCCGGAGTTTGGCCCGGACACGGTGTTCACTACCGACTCCACCAAGCAGGTCGCCGAACTGAAGGAAGCCCTCGCGCTGGGCCTGGCCGCCCGGCCCGTCCTGGTAGGCCCCGTCACCTACCTCCTGCTCGCCAAGCCCGCCCCCGGCGTGCCTGCGGACTTCGTCCCGCTCACCCTGCTGGACCGGCTGCTGCCCGTCTACGCCGAGGTCCTCGCCGATCTCCGGGCGGCCGGCGCCGAATGGGTGCAGTTGGACGAGCCCGCCCTCGTGCAGGACCGCACACCGGCCGAGTTGAACGCCGCCGAGCGGGCCTACCGCGACCTCGGCGCCCTCACCGACCGGCCGAAGCTGCTGGTCGCCTCCTACTTCGACCGGCTCGGCAACGCCCTGCCGGTGCTGGCCAAGGCCCCGGTCGAGGGGCTGGCGGTGGACTTCACCGAGGGCGCCGCCGCCAACCTCGACGAGCTCGCCGCCGTCGGCGGACTGCCCGGCAAGCGCCTGGTCGCGGGTGTGGTCAACGGACGCAACATCTGGGTCGACGACCTGGAGAAGTCCCTCGCCACGCTCGGCACGCTGCTCGGTCTGGCCGACCGGGTCGATGTGGCCGCCTCCTGCTCCCTCCTCCACGTGCCGCTGGACACCGCGGCCGAGCGGGACATCGACCCCCAGATCCTGCGCTGGCTCGCCTTCGCCCGGCAGAAGGCCGCCGAGATCGTCACCCTCGCCAGGGGTCTGGCCCACGGTACGGAAGTGATCGCCGCGGAGCTGTCCGCGAACCGCGCCGACCTCTCCTCCCGCGCCCACTCCCCCATCACCCACGACACGGCCGTCCGCGCCCGCGCCGCCGCGGCCACCGAGGCGGACGCCCGCCGCTCCCAGCCGTACGCCGAGCGGACCGCCGCCCAGCGCGCCCACCTGGGCCTGCCCCTGCTGCCGACCACCACCATCGGCTCCTTCCCGCAGACCGGCGAACTGCGCACCGCCCGCGCCGACCTGCGCGCGGGCCGCATCGACCCGGCCGGCTACGAAAAGCGCATCAGGGCCGAGATCCAGGAGGTGATCTCCTTCCAGGAGAAGACCGGCCTGGACGTCCTGGTGCACGGCGAGCCCGAGCGCAACGACATGGTCCAGTACTTCGCCGAGCAGCTCACCGGCTACCTCGCCACGCAGCACGGCTGGGTCCAGTCCTACGGCACCCGCTACGTCCGCCCGCCGATCCTCGCCGGTGACATCTCGCGCCCCGAGCCGATGACGGTGCGCTGGACGACATATGCCCAGTCGCTCACCGACCGGCCGGTCAAGGGCATACTCACCGGCCCGGTCACCATGCTCGCCTGGTCCTTCGTCCGCGACGACCAGCCGCTCGGCGACACCGCCCGGCAGGTCGCCCTCGCCCTGCGCGACGAGGTGAACGACCTGGAGGCCGCCGGCACGTCCGTCATCCAGGTGGACGAGCCCGCGCTGCGCGAGACCCTACCGCTGCGCACCTCCGATCGCCCCGCCTACCTGGCCTGGGCCACCGAAGCCTTCCGGCTCACAACGTCCGGCGTACGCCCGGACACCCAGATCCACACCCACATGTGCTACGCCGAGTTCGGCGACATCATCCAGGCCATCGACGACCTCGACGCCGACGTCATCAGCCTGGAAGCCGCCCGCTCCCACATGCAGGTCGCCCGGGAACTCGCCGCCCACGGCTACCCCCGTGAGGCGGGACCCGGCGTGTACGACATCCACTCCCCCCGCGTCCCGAGCACCGAGGAAGCCGCCGACCTGCTGCGCACCGGCCTGAAGGCCATCCCCGCCGAACGCCTCTGGGTCAACCCCGACTGCGGCCTGAAGACCCGCGGCTGGCCGGAGACCCGCGCCTCGCTGGAGAACCTGGTCACCGCGGCCCGCACGGTCCGCGGCGAGCTGCCCACCTCCTGACCGGAGCGCTTCCGGAGGCCGGGGTGCCCACCGGTGCCCCGGCCCCGGTGTGCCAGTAACGACGCCCCACAGCATCGGTGAGCGGGAATCGCCAACGGCCCGGGGCACCTTGGCCTGCTTCCCATCAAGAAATCTGCACCAGTTGGTCCGGGGGAATTCCCTGATGGTTCATTTGGTGACGGGCTGATCGTTTCTGCGCCAAATCTACTCACCGGTTGGCCGGGAGGAGTTGGTCCAAGGGATCCTTACCGTCCCCTGCCAGGGGCCCTAGGGTCCCCGGTGACCAGTCGGCGGCGCTCAACAAGCCATCGTTCGCCCTTCTTTGACGAAGGAGTACCTGTGGAACGTCGCAACTTTCTACGCGGTGCAGTGATCGGCACCTCGGCCGCCGTATTCGGCGGCACCCTCATGCACGGCGCGGCCTACGCGGCCCCGGCCCAGAACGGCACCAGCCCGTACGGTGGCCTGCTGGCCGCCGACGCCAACGGCATCATGCTGCCCAGCGGTTTCACCAGCAGAGTCATCGCCCGCTCCAACCAGACGGTCCCCGGCACCTCCTACACCTGGCACGGCGCCCCCGACGGCGGCGCCTGCTTCGCCGACGGCACGGGCTGGATCTACGTCTCCAACGCCGAACTGGGCAGCGGGGCCGGCGGCGCAAGCGCCGTCAAGTTCAACTCCTCGGGCACCATCACGGGCGCCTACCGGATCCTGTCCAACACCAACCGCAACTGCGCGGGTGGCGCCACCCCGTGGAACACCTGGCTGTCCTGCGAGGAAGTCAGCCGCGGCTACGTCTACGAAACCGACCCGTGGGGCGCGAAGGCCGCCGTCCGCCGCGACGCGATGGGGCGGTTCAACCACGAGGCGGCCGCCGCCGACCCGGTGCGCAAGGTGATCTACCTGACCGAGGACGAGTCTGACGGCTGCTTCTACCGGTTCATCCCCACCACGTGGGGCAACCTGTCCTCCGGCACCCTCCAGGTGCTGAAGGCCGGCACCGGCACCTCCGGCTCCTTCACGTGGACGAACGTGCCCGACCCCGACGGCTCCCCCACCTACACCCGCGACCAGGTCGCCGGTGCCAAGATCTTCAACGGCGGCGAGGGCTGCCACTACGCGAACGACACCGTCTGGTTCACCACCAAGGGCGACAACCGGGTCTGGCAGCTCAACCTGCTCAACAGCACCTACGAACTGGCCTACGACGACAGCCTGGTCACCAACGGCACCGCTCCGCTGACCGGCGTCGACAACGTCACCGGCAGCTCCTCGGGCGACCTGTTCGTCGCCGAGGACGGCGGCAACATGGAGATCTGCATCATCACGCCCGACGACATCGTCGCCCCGTTCCTGCGGATCACCGGCCAGTCCAGCTCGGAGATCTGCGGCCCGGCCTTCTCCCCCGACGGCAGGCGGCTGTACTTCTCCAGCCAGCGCGGTACGTCCGGCAGCTCCTCCGGCGGCATCACCTACGAGGTCACCGGGCCGTTCCGCACCACCGCCTGATCGCAATCCCGTAACCACACTCACCCAGCAGATCGCCCACTCACCTGCCTGCGGCGCCCGGAGGAACACCGGGCGCCGTCGGGTCAATAAGCGGGATGACCAAACCGGCCGGGCTGGTCACTCTGCGGCCGCTGCCGAACCGACCAGCTCCGACCGGACGGCTTACTCACCAGCAACTGCTCGACCCGATGGACAGCACTAACATGCACGTGATCGACGCACGCCCTGCAGAGGAGTACGCCGCCGGCCACATCCCCAGAGCCCGGTCCCTGCCGCTGGACGGACTCGAACCGCAGCGGGACGAACCAACCAAAGACACGGAACTCGTCGCCATCTTCATAGGCTCTCGTGTTTCCTTTGGGATCCGTAGTGATGTGCCGTTTGTCGGCGTCTTGCCGCAGGTCCGGTCCTCCCGGCGTTCAGGGCCACCATCCACGGCGTCGATCGTCACCGGCCCTGCTCACCGGGGCGGATGTTCTTGTTGTGGTGGAAGGCGTTGTCGGGGTCGTACTTGGCCTTGACCTCGGCGAGTCGCCGGTAGATGCGATCGCCGTAGGCCTCTCGGACGCGGCTGGTGTCGTCGTCGGAATCAAGGAAGTTGACGTAGACGCTGCCGGCGCGGTGCGGCTGGAGGGCCTGGAGGAACCGCCGCGCCCAAGCGGTCTCGGCAGCGGCGTGCTCGCCGGACTCGTCAGGGAGCCACACGGCGTCGATGTTGATGTTGTGGGCCACGTCGCGACCGGCGCAGGCGGTGGCGTCGTGGGGGACCCGGGCGACGGCGCCACCCATGTGGAACATCACCGAGTACGACCGGGGCGAGCCGGCCGTGTAGGCGTGATCGGCGATGACGGCGATGGCGTCGTCGGAGAGGCCGGTGAGGTCCGTGGCCTTCCAGTAGTAGTGCCACCCGTGGGGACGGTGTCGTCGGTGCTGCACTGGTGGGCGATGTAGGGCTTCGGTGCGATCAGGTCCACAAGCGGCGTCTTGACCTGTCGGAGGGCCCGCACGGCACGCTCGCCGTTCTCGACGGCACCGGCGTAGCAGCAGACGACGGCGATGGCCGGCCGCCAGTGCAGGTCCTCGGGGATGACCGGCAGTGGGGGGACGGTGCCGAGCCGGACGACGGTGCCGAGCTCGTCGGGTGCGTCGGCGGCGAAGTCCCGGTAGAAGCGCAGCACGTCGGTGGTGTCGTCGGCCGCCCAGAAGAGGGGGCCGGCCAGCACGGTCGGGCCGACGGGATGCAGAGCGAACCGGAACGAGCTGACGACGCCGAAGTTGCCGCCGCCGCCTCGCAGCGCCCAGAACAGATCGGGGTGGTCGTCGGCGGACGCCCGGACGATGCTGCCCTCGGCGGTCACCACCTCGGCGGCA
>NZ_JBQQCE010000111.1:0-23930 GCF_052245645.1 Streptomyces sp. KR55
CCCGGACGGTGTCGGCGACGCCCTCGGCATCCGGCGCGTAGCCGCTCTCGATGTCCGCGGTCACCGGCACGCCGACCGCCGCGGTGATCCCGGCGACGGCGGTGAGCGCCCGGTCGCGCTCCAGCCGGTCGCCGTCCGGCGCGCCGAGGGCCCAGGGCGTGTCCGGCGGATCAGGCCGGCTCCAACAAGCGGCGACTGACCGGCGCAGGTGAGCGGGGCCTGGTGCGTCCAGCTGCAAGGCGGAGGAGGGAGTCGACTCGATGGGGGTCCCCCCGCTCGAGCGAAGTCGAGAGTGGGGGAGTCGGCGACCGACGACAACGCCGCAGATGTGCGTGCCAGGCCCCGCGATTCCGGCATGATCCGCCGGACACGCCCTAGGCGAGCCCGGCGCTCGTGGTGGCCACCGCGGCGGCGCCGGCGTCCTCGACGATGCGGGCGCTGGCGGTGTCCCAGGCGTTCGGCAGGACGAGCGGACAGCCCGGGACATGCAACGAGCGGAAGGTCAGGGCGCGGTCGCGGAGCGGGTTCTCGTCGGTCATGCGGCCCACTCAACCAGCGGACCGGGATCCGGGCTGGCAGGAATCCGACATGATGCCGGGGCAGCTGGGCCCACGCCTTATTCCGTTGACAGGCGGCTGCGCCCCTCGTACGGTGTACAGCGGTTCTGTTGCCGTCGATCGGAGAAGGACGTTGCTCGTCTGAGGTCCTGAGACACCGCGTCACACACAACAGGTGTGTGCGCTGCGTGCGACCTCGGCGTTCGAGCCGTCCTTGCGGAGCAGGGCCTTTCTCATGCCCCCCTTCCCTTGGGCTCTCCACGACCCCCGCGATGGTCGCCGCCTTCCGGTGTCTCGATACGCGTTGCCCTGACCACATCAAGCAACCGCGAGGCCCGTATGCATACTTCCATCACCTGCACCTCCCTCTCCTTCGCCTGGTCCGACGGCACCTCCGTCTTCGAGGGCCTCGACGTCTCCTTCGGCCCCGGCCGGACCGGGCTCGTCGGTGTCAACGGATCAGGAAAATCAACCCTGTTGAAGCTGATCGCCGGGGAGCTCGCCCCGGTCGACGGCGCCGTACGCGTCGTGGGCGAGGTCGGCTACCTCCCGCAGAACGTCACGCTCGACACCGCGCTGCGGGTCGACGAGGCGCTCGGCATCGCCGACGTGCGGGCCGCGCTGCACGCCATCGAGGCGGGTGATGTGGCCGAGGAGCACTTCGAGACGGTCGGCGACGACTGGGACATCGAGGAGCGCACCCTCGCCACCCTCGGCGAACTCGGCCTCGGGCACGTCGCGTTGGACCGCACCATCGGAGAGGTCTCCGGTGGCGAGTCCGTCCTGCTGCGGCTGGCCGCGCTGCTGCTGCGCCGACCGGACGTACTGCTGCTGGACGAACCCACCAACAACCTCGATCTGTACGCACGCAAACGGCTCTACGCGGCCGTCGCGGCCTGGCCGGGGGTGATGGTCGTGGTCAGCCACGACCGTGAACTCCTCGAACTGGTCGACCAGATCGCCGATCTGCGCTCCGGGGAGATCTCCTGGTACGGCGGGAACTTCTCGGCGTACGAGGAGGCCCTCGCCATCGAGCAGGAGGCGGCCGAGCGCATGGTGCGCGTCGCCGAGGCCGACTTCAGGAAGCAGAAACGTGAACTGGCCGACGCGCAGGTCGTGCTGGCACGCCGCAAGCGGTACGGGCAGAAGATGTTCGACAACACACGCGAGCCTCGGGCGGTCATGAGAATACGCAAACGCACGGCCCAGGAGTCGGCCGGCAAGTACCGCATCATGCACGAGGAGAAGCTCGCCGAGGCCAGAGAACGGCTCGACGAGGCGGTGGAGGCCGTACGGGAGGACGACGAGATCCGCGTCGACCTGCCGTACACGGCGGTGCCGGCGGGCCGGTCCGTGCTCACCCTGCGCGACCTGGAGCTCGTGTACGGCGCGCGTGTCGCGGGCGGCTTCGATCTGTACGGTCCCGAGCGGATCGCGCTGATCGGGCGCAACGGCGCGGGCAAGACGACACTGCTGCGCACCATCGCCAGGGAGCTGGAGCCGGTTTCCGGTGAGGCGACGGCGCACGTGCCGCTGCGGTTCCTGCCGCAGCGCCTCGACGTCCTCGACGGCGGGCTGACCGTCGCCGAGAACGTGGCCCGGTTCGCGCCGGGCGCCACCAACAACCGGATCCGGGCGCGGCTGGCCCGCTTCCTGTTCCGGGGTGCCCGCGCCGACCAGCAGGCGGCGACACTGTCCGGCGGCGAACGCTTCCGGGCGACGCTGGCCGCGCTGATGCTGGCGGAACCGGCACCACAGCTGCTGATGCTGGACGAGCCGACGAACAACCTGGACATGGCGAGCGTACGACAGCTCACCACGGCCCTGGAGTCTTACGAGGGGGCGCTGATCGTGGCCAGTCACGACCTGCCGTTCCTGGAGTCGATCGGCATCACGCGGTGGCTGCTGCTCGACGGAGAACTCACGGAAACCACGCCGGAAGCTGTCGGGTCGCCCGCCTAGCTTCGGGTGTATGAGCGAGTGCTGGGGCGTGACCGCCAGGCGGTCACGCCCCGCGCTCAGTACGCCCCCGCCCTCTCGCCGGAGGGCTGTCGTCGCCCAGAATGGGCCCTGCATCATGGGCGCCGACACCCCGACGGGTCTCGGCCACGCAAGTCCACAACGTTCCACCCGATACGGAGACCTCCTCGTGCCCAGCAAGAAGGCCCTCGTCCGCCGCCCCAGCCCCCGCCTGGCCGAAGGACTCGTCACCCACGTCGAACGCATGGACGTGGACGTCGACCGCGCGACGGAGCAGTGGGAGGCGTACGTGGAGGCGTTGCGCACGCACGGCTGGGAGACCATCGAGGTGGACCCGGCCGACGACTGCCCCGACTCCGTGTTCGTCGAGGACACGGTCGTGATGTACAAGAACGTCGCTCTGATCGCGCGCCCCGGCGCCGAGTCCCGCCGGGACGAGACCGCGGGCGTCGAGGAGGTCGTGGCGCGGCTGGGCTGCTCGGTGAACTGGGTCTGGGAGCCGGGCACCCTGGAGGGCGGCGACGTACTGAAGATCGGCGACACCATCTACGTGGGCCGCGGCGGCCGTACCAACGCCGTCGGCGTCCAGCAGCTGCGCGCCGCCTTCGAACCGCTGGGGGCACGGGTGGTCGCCGTGCCCGTGAGCAAGGTGCTGCATCTGAAGTCGGCGGTCACGGCGCTCCCCGACGGCACGGTCATCGGGCACATCCCGCTGATGGACACGCCGTCGCTGTTCGGGCGCTTTCTGCATGTGCCGGAGGAGTCCGGCTCCCATGTGGTGCTGCTCGGCGGCGACAAGCTGCTCATGGCGGCCAGCGCCCCGAAGACCGCCGAGCTGTTCAAGGACCTCGGGTACACGCCGGTCGTCGTGGACATCAGCGAGTTCGAGAAGCTCGAGGGCTGTGTGACATGTCTCTCGGTGCGGCTGCGGGAGCTGTACGCCTGACCGTGTGACGCCCGGACGGCGCAGCCCCGGGACCAGCGGGTCCCGGGGCTTTCTGCTGCTCAGGAGCCCTGAGGACGACCGTCTGAACAGCGGTCTTTACGGCACGCTTAACCTACGGCTTCGTAACCTACGGATTCGTAGCCTACGATCGCGTAGGTTCCTGGCCCCGCTCGCCGGTTCCACCGGCGTTGTTCCACGTCCCCCTGGAGTACCCGTGACGATCACCTCTTCCCACCTCGGCAGCCCCTCCGTCTGGACCGACGCCCGGCTGCTGCATGCACTGGAGGAAGTGGTCGAGAAGGAGCTCAACCGGCATCTGCAGGTCGCCAAGGACTGGATGCCGCACGAGTACGTGCCGTGGACCGACGGCCGCAACTTCCCCGGCTTCTTCGAGGACGGCGAGGCCTGGGACAAGGAGCAGTCCAAGGTCACCGAGATCGGCCGGATCGCCCTCGTGGTGAACCTGCTGACCGAGGACAACCTGCCCAGCTATCACCACGAGATCGCCACGCTCTTCGGCCGTGACGGGGCCTGGGGCACCTGGGTGCACCGCTGGACCGCCGAGGAGGGCCGGCACGGCATCGTGATGCGCGACTACCTGCTCACCTCGCGCGCGGTGGACCCGGACAAGCTGGAGCAGTTCCGCATGGCCCACATGAGCGAGGGCTTCGAGTCGGACAACCGGCACTCGATGCTGCACTCGATCGCCTACGTCGCCTTCCAGGAGCTCGCGACCCGTATCTCGCACCGCAACACCGGCCACCAGTCCGGCGACCCCGTCTGCGACCGCATGCTGGCGCGCATCGCGACCGACGAGAACCTGCACATGGTCTTCTACCGCAACCTCCTCAAGGCGGCCTTCGAACTCGCCCCCGACCTCACCATGCAGGCGGTGCGGGACGTCGTCGTGAACTTCCGCATGCCCGGCCACGGCATCCCCGGCTTCGAGCGGGCCGCCGCGCAGATGGCCATCGGCGAGGTCTACAACCTGCGCATCCACCACGACGACGTCCTCCAGCCGGTGCTGCGCTTCCTGAAGGTCCTGGAGATCGACGGCCTCGGCCCCGAGGGTCTGAAGGCCCAGGAGGAGCTCGGCCTGTTCATGAACGGCCTGGACGCGGAGGCCCTGAAGTTCGACGAGAAGCTGGCGGCGCGCAAGGCACGGATGGCGGCGCGGGCCGGGGGCTGATCCCCGCACATCCGGCGGAGCCCGGCCGGATCATCCGCTGCTCAGTGCGGGGTACGCCGGAGCTGGAGCCGCTCCTTCTCGGACAGTCCGCCCCATACGCCGAAGCGCTCGTCGTTCGCGAGGGCGTACTCGAGGCAGGCGGAGCGCATCTCGCACATGCCGCAGATGCGTTTCGCCTCACGCACCGAGCTGCCCGGCTCGGGAAAGAAGAACTCGGCCCCGGTCTGCGCGCACAGGGCCTGGGCCTGCCAGGCGGTGTCGGCCGGGGTGATCGTCTGGAAGTGCATGGTCCCGAGCATTCCGTGCGGCGAAAAACGTTCGATCAACGCGGGATCAACGCCGTGGCGAGGGCCTCCGGCCGCCTCGATGGTGACCGTGCGGACAAGCCGGCGCACGGCGGCGCGCGGAGGGTGCGGAAACGAGGCGGACGCCCTGCGTCGCCGTGGTGACGGCACGGCGTGGTTCCCGCGGCGATTGTCAGTGAGCGGTGCAAGACTCGGCACTGCACGCAACGGGTCCCCTTTCATGAGGAGGGCGAGGATGCTCACCACCCGTTATGTCAACGGCGCTCCCAACTGGATCGACCTCGGCACGACCGACATCGAGGGCGCCACTTCCTTCTACGGCGGTCTCTTCGGCTGGCAGTTCCAGTCGGCGGGCCCCGAGGCCGGCGGCTACGGCTTCTTCCAGCTGGACGGCAGGACGGTCGCCGGCGGGATGCAGAACCCCGCGGAGGAGGGCCCGCCGTCCTGGACCGTGTACTTCCAGAGCGCGGACGCCGCGGCCACGGCCAAGGCCGCCGAGCAGGCGCACGGCAGCGTGCTCGTGGAGCCCATGGACGTGATGGGCCAGGGCCACATGGCGATCCTCGCGGACTCGAAAGGGGTGCCGTTCGGCATCTGGCAGCCGGGGCAGCTCAAGGGCGTGGACGTACTCAACGAACCCGGCTCGCTGTGCTGGCTGGAGCTCTACACGCCGGACCTCCCGGCCGCCGCCGGGTTCTACAACGCGGTGCTCGGCTGGGAGACCTCGTCCGTCAGCTTCCCCGGCGGCTCGTACACGTGCGTGAACCCCGCCCGCGAGGGGGAGGATGCCATGTTCGGCGGCCTCGTCGCACTGGCCGACGATCCCACGGAGGCGGGGTCGGACCCCTACTGGCTGCCGTACCTGGAGGTCACCGACACGGACGCCACGGTCGCCAAGGCCCAGGAACTGGGCGGCAGTGTCCGGATGCCCGCGACGGACGTGCCCGACGTCGGCCGCATCGCCAAGCTCACCGACCCGTACGGCGCCCGCTTCGCGGTGATCAGGAGCGCCGCCCCACAGCAGAGCTGACCGCCCCGGACAAGCCGGCTACGCGGAGGCCCGGCGTACCAGAGTGGTCGGCAGGACCACGCCGGGCGAGGGGGCCGTGTCGGTGTCGTCGGCGTTGCGGGGGTCCAGGCGGCGCAGCAGGAGGCGGGCCATCAGGCGGCCCATCTCCTCGATGTCCTGACGGATCGTGGTGAGCGGCGGGTCGGTCTGCTCGGCGACGGGCAGCATGTCGTCGAAGCCGATCACGGCGACGTCGTCCGGCACACGTCGGCCACGCTCGCGCAGCACCCGCAGGGCGCCCGCGGCGGTGAGATCGTTGGCGGCGAACACGGCGTCCAGGTCGGGGCAGCGGTCGAGGAGTTCGCGCATCGCCCGCTCGCCCCCGGCCGGGGTGAAATCGCCCTCGACGACGAGCCGCGGGTCGGCCTCGGCCATGACGTCCCGGAACCCGTCGAGCCGGTCCACCGCGGAGGTCTGGTCGAGGGCGCCGGTGATGTGCGCGATGCGCGTACGGCCCAGGCCGACGAGATGGCGTACGGCCGCGCGGGCACCGCCCCGGTTGTCGCTGTCGACGTACACGGCTCGGGGCGTGCCGTCGCTCCAGCCGGGCCGCCCGCCGAACACGGTCGGGACCCCGGCGCCCCGGATCAGGCCGGGCAGCGCGTCGTCGAGGTGCAGGGAGAACACCAGCGCCCCGTCGACGTGCCCGCCGGCGAGATAGCGGCCGACGCGGGCATGGTCGTCGCGGCCCTCCGTGAGCAGCAGCACGAGCTGGTTGTCGTGGGCCGTCAGCTCCTTGCTGATTCCGCGGAGTTGCAGCGCGAAGAAGGGGTCGGCGAAGACGCGGGTCTCCGGTTCCGCGATGACGACGGCGACGGCGTCATGGCGTCTGGTCACGAGACTGCGGGCCGCCTGGTTGGGGACGTAGCCGAGTTCCTCGACCGCCCGCCGGACGCGTTCGACGAGGGGTTCGCGGACCCCGTCCCCGCCGTTGACGACCCGGGAGACGGTGGCCCGGGACACCCCGGCGCGTGCGGCCACGGCCTCCAGCGTGGGGCGCGTCACTGCCTCGGTCACTTCGGGACTCCTCACCGGCGACTGCAGATCAGGATAACCGCAGGCCGACGGGGAGGTGAGAGCGCTCTCGGCAGCCGTCAGTGCCCGTGCGAGGAGTGGTCCGGTGCGTGCGCCGTATGGCCCGGAATGGTGCCGTCCGGCTTCTTCACCAGGAAGAGGCCGACCATCCCCATGTCGGAGTGGCTCTGCACGTGGCAGTGGTACATCCACGCGCCGGCGCCCACCCCCTCCCCCGCGATCACCTGGAAGCCGAAGGAGTCCGCAGGGCCCACGATCTTGTTGTCGATCACCTGGCTCGGGTCGTCGGGGCCGGTCAGCATGCCGGTGCGGTTGTCGGCCCAGCGGTGACCGTGCATGTGGAAGGTGTGGTAGTACTCGCCGTGCGTGATCATCACGAACTCGATGCGGTCGCCCACCGTGGCCTCGAAGTCAGGGCCGGTGGGCAGGTTGTTGATCGTCATGTCGTTGAAGACGATCGTGTAGGTGCGGTCCGGAAGGATGTCACCCTTCCTGCGGACGATCACCGGTCCGTACAGTCCCTTCCGGATGCCGCCCGTCCCGTGCTCCGTGCCCACCACGTGGTCGTGGTAGTGCCAGTAGCCCGCGCTACCTGCCCGCCAGGTGCCGTCCGGCCGGCGGCCGGGGGCATGGGTGCGCCAGGTGTAGGTGCGGGTGCCGCCCGGCTCGACGTGACTCCCGCTCAGCTTCGTGCCGTCGCTGGATATCTCGTAGTCCAGGCCGTGTACGTGCAGGCTCGCCGTCACATCCGTCGTGTTCTCGAACTCGATGTGCACCGTGTCGCCCTCGTTGAGCTCGATCAGCGGCCCCGGGATGGTCGCCTTGCCCTTCTCGAAGCCGTAACCCAGCTGTCCGTCGGCGAGCTTCTCGGCGTAGATCTTGAGGTGTCTCACCTCGCCGCCCGCCGGGGCCTTTCCGGCCGGTTCGGTGGCCGGTGTCGCCTCCGAGGCCACGGACAACGATGTCGCGACGGCCGCGCCGCCCAGGAGGACCCGCCGGTTGAAGCTGCGTCTGTCCATGCCGAACTCCCCAATTCCGGTACGGAGTTCGAGACGGTAGCGGGACCCAGGCCGTTTATCCACACCCAGGACAAAGTTCGTTCCATTGCGGTCATACCTATTGGCGAACCGTGCAAAGAGGTCTAGCTTCCTAGGCGCTGTTGCTGTGACCGACGAGGGGTGGGTGACCACATGCGGTCCACATCGCACCACAGACCCATGGGTTTACGAGAATTGAGCAGAAGAAGGGCCGGAAGGCGTGCCTGGACGGCCGCCCTGACGGCCGGATTCGTCACTGCGGGCCTGCTCTCCGGCTCCGCAGCGGGCGCGCTCCCGGCGCCGGATCCGTCCCTGACAACGATGTCCGTCAAGTCGCCGCCCGGCGGCGCGAACGTGCGTGTGCTGATCTTCTACGGGTCCGCGGCACCCGGCGACGAGTCTCCGGTCGTGAACGCCGGTATCGAGGCGATCGAGCGGATCGGTCTGTCCGGTCCCGCCGGACAGCGCTTCAAGGTGGAGGCCACGGACGACGCCTCGGTCTTCACCAACGGGACCAGGCTGGGCCGTTACAACGCGATCGTGTTCCTCACCGGCGGCGGAGACGTCCTGGACGCGGAGCAGGAGGCCGGCCTGGAGACCTACATGGAGGCGGGCGGCGGCTTCGTCGGCATCCATGACGCGGCCCGCGCGGAGCCGTACTCCGACTGGTTCACCGGTCTGGTCGGGGCCCGCCCGGCCTCCTCCAGCCCAACCTCGGTACAGCGGGCGACAGTTGAGGTCGGCGACCGGCAGCACCCGGCCACCAAGGACCTTCCGGTGACCTGGAAGCGCCCCGACCAGTGGCCGAACTGGGTGAAGAATCCGTCGGGCGAGGTGCACACGGTGGCGCGGGTGCGTGAGTCGACGTACCAGCCCGGCGCGAGCGCCAACGGGTGGGACCACCCGATCAGCTGGTGCCGCGACTACGACGGCGGACGCTCCTTCTACACCGGTATGGGCGGCACGGTGTCGTCGTACGACGAGACCGACTTCCGCAACCACCTGCGCGGTGCACTGCTGTGGACCACCCGCCTCGTGCAGGCCGACTGCAAGGCGACGATCAACGGCAACTACAAGGCGGAGCGGCTGACCAAGCCGAACCAGCCCGGCCAGAACGACCAGATCGGCGAGCCGCACGGACTGGTCACCGCCCCCGACGGCCGCGTCCTGTACATCGGGCGCGGCGGCGCCGACAGCTCGCAGCCCGTGATCACCGACTGGAACAACCCCGACATCGGCAAGGGCAAGGGCGAGATCCATGTCTACGACCCGAAGACCGGGCAGGTCACCCTGGCGGGCGCGTTGACGGTCTTCGGCAACAAGGGCGGCGGCGACGAGCTGGTCAAGGTCGAGGAGGGCCTGCTCGGTATCGAGCTGGACCCGCGCTTCGAGGAGAACGGCTGGGTGTATCTGCACTACACCCCGCACGCGCAGATCAACCGCGACACGCGGATGGCCGAGCGGCGCGTCTCCCGCTTCACACTCGACCTCGCCACCGACAAGCTCGACCTGAGCAGCGAGAAGGTGCTGCTCAAGTGGCCGGTGCAGATCCACAGTTGCTGTCATGCGGGCGGCGGGATGGCCTGGGACTCCCAGGGCAACCTGTACATCGCGACCGGCGACAACAACTCCAGCCGCTTCAGCGACGGCTACTCCGGCAACAACCCGGAGCCCAACTTCAAGGGCGTGTCCTTCGCCGACGCGCGCCGCACCGCCGGCAACACCAACAACCTCAACGGCAAGATCCTGCGCATCCACCCGGAACCCGACGGGACGTACACGCTCCCCGAGGGCAACCTCTTCACCGGCCGGGAGACCGACGAGGGCGGCGGCAAGACCCGCGGGGAGATCTATGTGATGGGCGTCCGCAACCCGGCGCGCATCTTCGTCGACAAGTCGACCGACATCCTGTACGCGGGCTGGGTCGGCCCGGACGCCTCGGCGCCGTCGCCGGTGTGGGGCCCCGCCAAGTACGACACGTTCGCCGTCATCACCAAGGCGAGCAACCGGGGCTGGCCGTACTGCATGGGCAACAAGCAGCCGTACCGCGACCGTAACCTGCCCGATCCGTCGCAGCCGCTCGGCTGGTACGACTGCGACCGTCCGAAGAACGAGTCCCCGAACAACGACGGCCTCGTCAACCTCCCGCCGGTCACCGGCAACAACATCTGGTACTCGCCCCAGGGCGGCGGCCCCGACTTCCCGCGTGACGCGAACGGCGTGCCCTCCTACCAGCAGGACGAGGCCACGTACCAGTTGCCCTGGCTCAAGGGCGGCGGGCAGGCCGCGATGAACGGGCCGGTCTACCGGTACGACGCCGTCTCGGCGACCAGTGACGTCAAGTGGCCGGCCTACTGGGACGGCAAGTGGTTCGTCGGCGACTTCTACGACGCCGACCAGCCGCGCAACGCGGTGCTCATGGACCCCAGGACACAGGGTGACGGCGGTCTGCCGGTGCACTCGGAGTCACTGAAGAAGATCGTGCCGGTCGGCAACGACGGCATCAAGAACCTCATGGACTGGAAGTTCGGTCCGGACGGAGCGCTGTACGTCCTCGACTACGGGCGCGGCTTCTTCACCTCGGACGCCAAGTCGGCCCTGTGGCGCGTGACGTACCAGGGCGGCGGGCCCACGCCGGCCGCCGACCAGCTGGCAAGGGGGACGCAGTGAGGCGCCAACGAAGAATCTGGACGGCCCTGCTGGCCGCCGTACTGATGATGCTGGGGTTGCAGTCCACGACGGCGGCCGGACAGCAGGAACAGGCCGCAGCCGACCAGGTCCTCACCTGGACCGCGGGCAACGACATCGACAAGTACACGTCGGCGCCCGCGACGGCGGTGGCCGGCCCGGCGACGATCGTCTTCGAGAACAGCGTGGCCACCGGCAACACCACCGGAATGCCGCACACGCTGACGTTCGTCACCTCCGACCCCGAGTTCAACAGCGATGTCCAGCTGAACATCCTGGCCAACCCCAACGACGACCAGGGCGGCCGCCACACCGCCGAGGTCACGCTCACCCCGGGCCGCTACTTCTACCACTGCACGATCCCCGGCCACGGCCAGATGCAGGGCATCCTCGTGGTGACCGAGGGCAGCGGCGAGGACACCACGGCGCCCGAGGCGTCGGCCCGGGTCAGCGGGGTACAGAACGCGCAGGGTGAGTACGTCGGTTCGGCGAGTGTGACGGTCGAGGCGACCGACGACACCGGCGGATCCGGCGTCGACCGGATCGAGTACGCGACCGGCGACACCGGCGCCTGGCAGCCGTACACCGCCCCGGTCGTCGTCGACCAGGTGGGCAGCCACAAGGTCCGCTACCGGGCGTTCGACAAGGCGGGCAACGTGTCCGCCGAGAAGAGCGTCGAGTTCACGGTCGTCGCCCCGCCGACGGACGACACGACACCGCCCGAGACCTCGGCGACGGTGAGCGGCGAGCAGAACCCCGACGGCACATACGTCGACATGGCCACGGTCACCGTCACCGCCTCCGACACCGGCTCCGGGGTCAACACCATCGAGTACGCGATCGGCGCGTCCGGCGCCTGGCAGCCGTACACCGGCCCGGTGATGGTGCATCAGGCCGGCACGCACACCGTCCGCTACCGTGCCACCGACAAGGCGGGCAACGCGGCGGCCGAGAAGAGCGTGGAGTTCACGGTGGTCGCCGCGCCCGAGGAGGACACCACCCCGCCGGTGACGGGCGTGACCGTGGAGGGCACCCGGAACTCCGACGGGGCGTACGTGGCGAACGCCAAGGTCACCATCAGTGCGACGGACGGGGCGGGTTCGGGTGTCGCGAGCGTCGAGTACTCGCTCGACGGCGGGCCCTATCTCGCGTACACGGCGCCCCTGGTCGTCGACCGCGTGGGCCCGCACACCGTGGCGTACCGGGCGAGCGACAAGGCGGGCAACACCTCCGAGGCCCGGACCGTCAGCTTCACGGTCGTGGCGGGCGGGGTGCCGGCGCCGCCCTGCCCCGAGTACGACGAACGGCTGACGGTCATCGTCGGCACGGTCGACTCGGGTGTGCCCAACCGGGTCACGAACAACCGGTGCCGGATCAACGAGCTGATCGAGGACGAGAAGGAATGGACGTCCCACGCGCTGTTCCTCAAGCATGTGAAGACGGTCCTGGACAAGCTCCTCAAGGAAGGCGTCGTCGACCAGCGCGAGTACAACGCCATCACCAAGGCGGCCCGGCAGTCCGGCATCGGCAGGCCCGGCCAGACCGAGGGCTACCGCACGATCCTCGACGGCACCGCGGACTCCTTCGCCAAGTGGCAGCAGGTGGGCGGCGGTTCCTTCGCGCTGAACGCCGACGGGTCGATCACCAGCGGCACCACGCAGGCGGGCCTCGGCATGCTGTGGTTCCCGCAGCGCAAGTACGGCGACTTCTCGCTCCGGCTCCAGTGGCGCGACGACGCTCCCGGCACGGGCAACGCCAACTCCGGTGTGTTCGTGCGCTTCCCGTACGTCCATGACCACCCGGAGGAGTCACGGCCGGAGTGGGTCGCCATCAAGTACGGACACGAGGTGCAGGTGCTCGACCGGCCCGACGGCGACATGTACAAGACGGGGTCCGTCTACGGCTTCGACCGCGTGGGCCTGGCCGGCGCGGGCGTGACGCAGAAGGGCACCTGGAACGACTACGAGATCCGGGTGGTCGACCAGCACTACTCGGTCTACCGCAACGGCGTGCTGATCAACGAGTTCGACAACATCGGCGGCCAGGACTTCGTCCCGCCCCGTGCCGACGACCCCGGCACGGACGGGCGGCGGTTCGCCTCCGGCTACATCGGGCTCCAGGTGCACGGCACGACGGATGTGATCTCGTACCGGGACATCCGGATCAAGGAGTTGTAGGTCCCGCTCTGCGGGCTCTGCTCGGCTGTACCCGCTTGGGCTCCCCCGGCATCTTGGGGTAGTCGGGCGGGTACGGCAGATCGCCGAGCCCGTGATCGCGCTCATCCTTGTCGGCCAGCTCCAACAGCGTGTCCAGCGCGAAACGGTGGTCGTCCATGTCCGCGTGCACATCGCCGAGTTCGGCGAAGCGCGCGGGCATGGTCGCGAGGTCGAAGTCCCGGGGGTGGGCGTCGCCGACCTCCTCCCAGCGCAGGGGTGCCGAGACGGGGGCGTGCGGGCGGGGGCGTACGGAGTAGGCGGAGGCGATGGTGCGGTCCCGCGCGGTCTGGTTGTAGTCGATGAAGATCTTCTCGCCCCGCTCCTCCTTCCACCACTTGACCGTGACGTGCTCCGGCATCCGGCGTTCCATCTCCCGGCCGACCGCGATGGCGGCCCGGCGGACCTGGGTGAAGGTCCAGCGCGGCTCGATGGGGACGAACACATGCAGGCCGCGGCCGCCGGAGGTCTTGGGGAAGCCCTGTAGCCCGCCGAACTCGGCGAGAACGGCGCGCAGTTCGTGGGCGGCGCGGACGGCGTCGTCGTAGTCGGTGCCGGGCTGCGGGTCGAGGTCGATGCGGAGTTCGTCGGGGCTGTCGACGTCGTCGCGGCGCACCGGCCACGGATGGAAGGTGAGGGTGCCGAACTGGGCGGCCCACAGGACCGCGGCCTCCTCGGTGGGGCACATCTCGTCGGCGCTGCGGCCGCTGGGGAAGGTGATGCGGGCGGTGGGGATCCAGTCGGGCATGTTCTTGGGCGCCCGCTTCTGGAAGAAGGACTCGCCGGTGACGCCGTCCGGGTAGCGCTCCAGGGTGGTGGGCCGGTTGCGCAGGGCGCGCAGGATGCCGGGGCCGACGGCCTGGTAGTAGCGGGCGAGGTCCAGCTTGGTGAAGCCGCGCTCCGGGAAGAACACCTTGTCGGGACTGGACAGCCGTACGGTCCGGCCGCCCGCCTGGAGTTCCACCGCTTCGCCCATGCGAGCCACGGTAGGCCCAGCCCTGGTCCCGCGCACACCGGGCGCACGACGCCTGCGTGGCGCAGAATCAAATCATGGATCTGCCGGTGATGCCGCCCGTCAAGCCGATGCTCGCCAAGTCCGTTGCAAAGATCCCTCCGGGCATGCACTACGAGGCCAAGTGGGACGGATTCCGGACGATCGTGTTCCGCGACGGGGACGAGGTGGAGCTCGGCAGCCGGACCACCAAGCCGTTGACCAGATATTTCCCGGAGCTGGTGGCCGCGTTGAAGGAGCGGCTGCCGGAACGCTGTGTGCTGGACGGGGAGATCGTGATCGCGCGGGAGGGGCGACTCGACTTCGACGCGCTCACCGAGCGCATCCACCCTGCTGACTCCCGGGTGCGGATGTTGGCGGAGACGACACCGGCCTCCTTCGTCGCCTTCGACCTGCTGGCACTGGCCGACGGGTCGCTCCTCGACATGCCCCTGGGTGACCGGCGTGCGCTGCTGGTCATGGCGCTGTCCGGGGTGCGGGCCCCGGTGCACGTGGCGCCGGCGACCACCGACCTCGAGGTGGCGCGGCAGTGGTTCGAGCAGTACGAGGGGGCAGGCCTGGACGGAGTGATCGCCAAGCCGCTCACGCTGCGCTATCTCCAGGACGAGCGGGCCATGTACAAGGTCAAGCACGAGCGGACGGCGGACGTCGTCGTCGCCGGGTACCGCCTGCACAAGAGCGGCCCGGTCGTCGGCTCCCTGCTGCTCGGTCTGTACGACGACCGGGGCACGCTCCAGCATGTGGGCGTGTCCGCCGCGTTCTCCATGAAGCGGCGCGCCGAACTGGTGGAGGAGCTGGAGCCGCTGCGCATGGACGACGTCTCGGGGCATCCGTGGGCGGCCTGGGCGGAGGAGGCGGCGCACGAGTCGGCCCGGCTGCCGGGCGCGCCGAGCCGCTGGTCGGGCAGGAAGGACCCGTCCTGGGTGCCGCTCAGGCCGGAGCGGGTGTGCGAGGTGGCGTACGACCACTTGGAGAACGGGGTGCGTTTCCGGCACACGGCCCGCTTCCGCCGCTGGCGCCCGGACCGGACGCCGGAGAGCTGCACCTACGCCCAGCTGGAGGAGCCGGTGCGCTACGACCTCGCGGAGATCTTCGCGCCCCAGGCCTGAGCCGCCCCAGACCTGAGTCAGGGCCTCATCAGCACCTTCACGGCACCGTCCCGCTTGTGCTGGAACATCTCGTACGCCCGCGGCGCCTCGTCCAGCGGCAGCCGGTGGGTGGCGAAGTCGTCGACGCCGAGCGGGTCCTCGTCGGTCAGATAGGGCAGGATCTCGTCGCTCCAGCGGCGTACGTTGGCCTGGCCCATCCGGATCTGGAGCTGCTTGTCGAACATGGTGAGCATCGGCAGCGGGTCGGCGGTGCCGCCGTACACGCCGACGAGGGACAGGGTGCCGCCGCGGCGCACCAGCTCGATGGCGGTGTGCAGGGCGGCGAGCCGGTCGACGCTGAAGCGTTCGGCGAGCGGGCCGCTCAGTTTCCGGGGCAGCATCGTGGAGGCCTGCTGGGCGAGCCGGGCGGCGAGGCTGCCGTGCGCCTCGGTGCCGACCGCGTCGATCACGGCGTCGGGGCCGCGGCCGTCGGTCTCGTCGCGGATCGCGGCGACGAGTTCCTTCTCGCTGTCGAAGACCCTGAGGTCGTACGTCTCCACGCCGTGCGCCCGCGCCCGCCGCAGCCGGTCGCTGACCAGGTCCACCCCGAACACCCGCCCGGCGCCACGGACCTGGGCGACCCGGCAGGCCATGTCCCCGATCGGGCCGAGCCCGAGCACGGCGAGGCTGCCGCCCTCAGGCAGGTCCGCGTAGGAGACCGCCTGCCAGGCGGTGGGCAGGACGTCGGAGAGGTAGACGAACCGGTCGTCGGGCGGGCCTTCCGGCACCTTGATCGGGCCGTACTGGGCCTGCGGGACCCGCAGGTACTCGGCCTGGCCGCCCGGTACCGCACCGTACAGACGGGTGTAGCCGAACAGGGCGGCGCCCATGCCCTCGCCGGACACCTGGGTGGTCTCGCACTGGGTGGGCAGCGAGTTGAGGCACATCCAGCAACTGCCGCAGGCGATCTGGAACGGCACGACGACCCGGTCGCCCGCCGCCAGGTCCGGTACGCCGGGCCCGACCTCCTCGACGATGCCCATGGGCTCGTGGCCGAGGATGTCACCCGGCGTCATGAACGGTGTGAGCACCTCGTACAGATGCAGGTCGGAGCCGCACAGCCCGGTCGAGGTGATGCGGATGACGGCGTCGGTCGGCTCCTCGATCCGCGGATCGGGCACGTTCTCCACCCGGACGTCCCGCTTGCCCTGCCATGTCACAGCCCTCATCGCCCCGCGCTCCCTCCGTCGCCTCCACGGTTGCCCGTCCTGCGGTGCCGCCCGGGTACCCGGACCGCCCGTGTCGAACCGCGCGGCCCTGCCTGGGCCGATCGGCGTACTCACCGCGAGCCGTTGGTGCATTCCGTGCCGCCGGGTGACCGGATCTGCTCAGGCATGGCGAGCGATGAGCCGATAAGCGCACAATCAGGGACGCGGAAGTGGGTGGGTGGCGACGGTGGGCATGGAACGCAGGGCGCGGGTGCGGCGCGCCGCCACGACGACGGTGCTGCTGGCTGCGGCGATGACGGCCGTCCTGACAGCAGGCTGCACGAACGGCGGCGGACCACCGCCCGACGACCGGCCGCCGCCCGTGCCGGAGCCGACGCCGAGCCCGCAGGACAGTGACATCGGCGATGTCGGTTCGGTGCTCGCCGTGAAGATCGACAACGCGCGCAGAGCCCGGCCGCACACCGGACTGGGCGAAGCGGACATCGTGTACGTCGAGCAGGTCGAGGGCGGGCTGAGCCGACTGATGGCGGTGTACGCGACCAGGCTGCCGGAGACCGTCGGGCCGGTGCGCAGCGCCCGCGAGAGCGATCTGGAACTGCTGCGCCAGTTCGACCGGCCCATGCTCGCCTTCTCCGGCGCACAGCGCAAGCTGCTGCCGCTGATCGACAGGGCGCCGCTGCGCGCCGAGCCGCCCGACCGCACGCCCGGCGCCTACTACCGCGCCAAGGAAAAGCCCGCCCCGCACAACCTGTATCTGCGCCCGCTGCGACTGCTGCCCTCGGCTCCGGGTCCCGACGCTCTCGCCCCCGGCTTCACCTACGGCGCCCCGCCGGCCGGCGGCACGGCGGAGACGACCCGGACGGTGCGCTACCCGGCGGCCCGCTTCACTTTCACCTGGTCCGAGAACCACGACCGCTATCTGGTCGCGATGGACGGGACGGCCATGGTGACGACCGACGGCGCGCGGGTGGCTCCCGCGACGGTCGTCGTGCAGTACGTGCGGCTGCGCCCGTCCGAGTACTTCGACTCCCGGGGCAACAACACGCCGTACACCGAGACCGTCGGCTCGGGGAAGGCGACGGTGCTGCGCGACGGGAGGGCGTACGACGTGCGCTGGAAGCGCGCGTCGGCCGACGACGCCACCCGGTTCACGACCGAGCGGGGCGCGCCGGTGAACTTCGCCACGGGCCAGGTGTGGGTGGTGCTGGCGAAGGCCTGATCAGGGCTGGGCGACGAGGGGTTCCACGGGGTTGCGGAGCCCCTCCGCCGTGTCCGAGACCCGGCGGAGGAGATCGAGGAACTGGGTCTGCTCGGCGGCGGAGAGCGGAGCCAGGAAGACCTGGTTCATCCGGGCCGTGCGCACCGACAGCTTGCGATGGGTGCGCAGGCCGTCCTCGGTCAGGCGCAGCAGGAAGCGGCGGCCGTCCTGCGGGTCGCGGACCTTGTCCAGCAGCCCCCGGCGGCCGAGCCGGCCGATCACCTCGGCGATGGTGGACCGGTCGAGCCCCACCCGCTCCCCCACCGTGCGCTGGTCCAGGCCCGGCTCGTCGACGAGGGCGTTGAGGACGGCGAACTGCGGCGACGTGATCTCCTCGGAGACCATCGTGTTCCACAGCAGGTGGTGCGCCTGCTGCAGCCGCCGGGCCAGGTGCCCGGGGTGGTTGGCGAGGTCCACCGCGGCCATGTCCGCTCCCTGTGGTCGATTCGGTCAGTGTGCTGACGATATCGCGCCGTGGTGCGCCTGTCTTCAGCAGGCCGGTCGTCGAACGGAGCGTCGCCTCAGGTCTTGACGTCGACGGACACGAGTGGCAGCGTGAAGAAAAGTTCACTGAATTGCTCAGTGTCCTGAGCAATGGGATCGGAAGAGATGGGGCTTGTCGATCACCGTCAGGACCGCTGCCAAGCTCGAACAGTAGGAACCTCATGGCTCTCACCCAGCACGACATCGACCAGGAGATCGCGGCCGAGCACGCCGCGTACGAGAAGCGGGTCGCCGGCGGCGGCCCCGTCGAGCACCATCCGCGCCGCGACTACGCCCCGTACCGCTCCTCGCTGCTGCGGCACCCCAAGCAGCCGCTGGTCGCGATAGACGTGGCCAGGGATCCGGAGCTGGTGGAGCTGGCCTCCCCCGCCTTCGGCGAGCGGGACATCACCGAGATCGACAACGACCTGACGCGGCAGCACACCGGCGAGCCGATCGGCGAGCGCATCACCGTCTCCGGCCGGCTGCTGGACCGGGGCGGTCGCCCGATCCGGGGCCAGCTGATCGAGATCTGGCAGGCCAACTCCGCGGGCCGATACGCCCACCAGCGCGAGCAGCACGACGCCCCGCTGGACCCCAACTTCACGGGCGTCGGCCGCACGCTGACCGACGGCAGCGGCTTCTACACGTTCACTACCGTCCAGCCGGGCCCTTACCCGTGGCGCCAGCACCTCAACGCCTGGCGGCCGGCCCACATCCACTTCTCGCTGTTCGGTACGGCGTTCACCCAGCGGCTCGTGACGCAGATGTACTTTCCGAACGACCCGCTGTTCCCGTACGACCCGATCATCCAGTCGGTGACGGACGACGCGGCCCGGCAGCGGCTGGTCGCGACGTACGACCACAGCCTGTCGGTCCCGGAGTTCTCGATGGGCTACCACTGGGACCTCGTGCTCGACGGGCCGAACGCCACCTGGCTCGAAGAAGGGCGCTGACCTGCCATGACGAAGATCGACACGAGCCGCCCGGAGACCGTGCTCCCCACCCCGTCGCACACGGTGGGCCCCTTCTACGGCCACGCCCTGCCCTTCCCCGGCGGCGGCGACATCGCCCCGGTCGGCCACCCGGACACCATCGCCCTGCAGGGTTACGTGCTCGACGGCGAGGGCAATCCGCTGCCGGACGCGTTCGTGGAGCTGTGGGGCCCCGACCCGGACGGCAACCTGCCGCAGGTCGACGGATCGATGCGGCGCGACCCGGCCAGCGGCGGCTTCCTCGGTCGCAACGGCCTGGAGTTCACCGGCTGGGGCCGCATCCAGACCGACGCCAACGGCCACTGGACCGCGCGCACGCTGCGGCCCGGAGCACGGGGGCAGAGCGCGCCGTACCTCAGCGTGTGTGTCTTCGCGCGCGGGCTGCTCGTTCACCTGTTCACCCGGATCTACCTGCCGGGCGACGAGGCCGCGCTCGCCGCGGACCCGCTGCTGTCCCAGCTGGCCGAGGCGCGCCGCGACACACTGATCGCCCGCGCGGACGGCGACGGCACCTACCGTTTCGACATCCGCCTTCAGGGCGAAGGCGAGACGGTCTTCCTGGAGTTCCGGTGACAGCTGCCGTTCCCGAACCAGGCCTGCTCGCCCCCGGGTGGGCAGGCTCCCCTGCCGCGTCCGCGACGAGCGACACCGCCTACCTCCAGGCGCTGCTCGACGCGGAGGCCGCCCTGACCCGCGCACAGGCCTCGCTGGGGCTGGCCCCGGCCGAGGCCGCCACGGCCGTGACCGAGGCGGCCCACGCCGACCGCTTCGACGTACGGTCACTGGCGGAGCGCGCCCGCGGGGGCGGCAACCCGGTCATCCCGCTGGTCGCCGACCTGACGAAGGCGGTCGGTGCGGAGTACGGGCCGTATGTCCATCGGGGTGCGACCAGCCAGGACATCATGGACACGGCGACGATGCTGGTCGCGACGCGCGCCCTGGACCTCGTCCTGGCCGATCTCGCCCGCGTGGAGCGGGCGCTGGCCCGGCTGGCCGCCGAGCACCGCGACACCGCGATGCCCGGACGCACCCTCACCCAGCACGCCGTCCCGACGACGTTCGGGCTGAAGGCGGCCGGCTGGCGGTCGCTGGTACTGGACGCACGGGACCGGGTGGCGGCCGTCAGGGACGGGCTGCCCGCTCAACTCGGCGGGGCGGCCGGGACGTTGGCGGCGTTCGGCGCGTACGGAGCGAGCGACCCGACCGCCCTGCCGGCGGCGTTCGCCCGTGAACTCGGCCTTCGGCCACCGGTCCTGCCCTGGCACACACTGCGCACGCCGATCGCCGACCTCGCCGGATGTCTGGCCTTCACGGCCGGGGCGCTCGGCAAGATCGCCGTGGATGTGCTCACCCTGTCCCGCACCGAGATCACCGAGGTCACGGAGGGCGGTGGCGGGGGTTCGTCGGCGATGCCGCACAAGGCCAATCCCGTACGGTCCACCCTGATCGCCGCCGCAGCGCGGCGCGCACCGCAGCTCGCAGCCACGCTCTACGGGACGCTGGCGGCCGAGGGCGAGCGACCGGCCGGGGCCTGGCACGCGGAGTGGGAGCCGTTGCGGGATCTGCTGCGGCTGACCGGCGGGGCCGCACACGACGCCGCCGAACTGGCCGAGGGGCTGCGGGTCCACCCGGACGTCATGCGGGAGCATCTGGACCTCACGCACGGACTGATCGTCTCGGAGCGGCTGTCCGCCGAGCTGGCTCCGCTGCTGGGGCGGGCCCGCGCGAAGGAGCTGCTCACGCGGCTCGCCGGGCGCACGTACACCGAAGGGCGATCGCTCGCCGAACTTCTCTCCGAGGAGCCGGAGTTGAAGGACCTCGACCTGGGTGAGCCCACCGACCCCACCCGCTACACCGGCTCCGCCGGCGCCCTCACCGACCTTGCTCTGGAGCGACGTTGACCGGGAAACTCCTCAACCACCGGGCCGAAGGTCCCACTTCGGCTCCCCCACTGCTGCTCGGGCCGTCGCTGGGCACCTCCCACGCCCTGTGGGACAAGGTCGCGCCCGAGCTGTCCGTCACCCACCGGGTGGTCCGCTGGGACCTGCCGGGGCACGGCGGTTCGGCGGCGGAACTGATCGGGCCCGGCGCCGCCGTCGGTGACCTCGCCGACCTGGTGCTCGCGCTCGCCGACTCGCTCGGTGTCGAGCGGTTCGCGTACGCCGGTGTGTCGCTGGGCGGTGCGGTGGGCCTGCAGCTGGCCGTGCATCACCCGGAGCGGGTGTCGTCCCTGGCCGTGATCTGCTCGTCGGCCCACTTCAACGGTGCGCAGCCGTGGGAGGAGCGGGCCGCGCTGGTGCGCCGCGAGGGACTGGCCTCGCTCGCCGAGAATGCGGACGCCCGCTGGTTCACACCGGGGTTCACCGTGCCCCGGCTGGTCCAGGACCACCGGGACGCCGACCCGGCGGCGTACGCGGCCTGCTGTGACGCGCTCGCCGCATTCGACCTGCGGGACCGGCTCGCGCAGATCTCCGCGCCCACGCTGCTGATCGCCGGGCGGGACGATCCGGCGACGCCGCCCGCGCATCTGCGGGAGATCGCGGACGCCGTGCCGGGAGCCGCGCTCGTGGAGATCCCGGGGGCCTCGCATCTGGCGCCCGCGCAATGCCCCGAGGCGGTTCTGACCGCCCTACGGGCGCATTTCGACGGTGCCGCCCGGCGCGGCATGGAGGTCCGCCGGGAGGTGCTCGGCGACGCCCACGTCGACCGGGCGCAGGCACGGCAGACCCCTTTCACGGCCCGCTTCCAGGACTTCATCTCGCGCTACGCCTGGGGCGAGATCTGGACCGACCCGACGCTCTCCCGCCGCGAGCGCAGCATGATCACGCTGACCGCGCTGGTCGCGCACGGCCACTACGAGGAGCTGGCCATGCATGTGCGGGCGGCCCGCCGGGGCGGGCTCACGCCCGACGAGATCGGGGCCGTGCTGCTGCAGACGGCGGTGTACTGCGGGGTGCCGGCGGCGAACTCGGCGTTCGCGACGGCCCAGCGGGTGCTGGCGGAGGAGGACGGCACACCAGGCTGAGGTGACGAGCGCGCCGTCGCCACCCTTCCAGCGCCGTCGCTACCCCTCCAGCTCCGCCAGCCCCTGCCGCGCCTGCATCGCCAGGCCGTCCGCCCCGCACGAGCGGGCCAGCGTCAGACCCCGGTTGAGCTCGGCCGTGGAGCGGGCGGCGAGGCCGTACTCGATGCGGGCGGCGGCGTGTTCGTACTGGCAGGGCGAGGCCTCCAGGTAGGTGACGGCCTGCGCGGCGAGCCGTACCTTGCGCTGGCCGGTCTCCAGGGCGGCGGCGCAGCGCAGGGCCTCGCCGATGGCGGTGTCGGTGCCGAACCGCTCGGCCTGGCGGCGGGCGTCGGCGGCGAGCCGCCCGGCGCGGGCCGGATCCTCGGTGGCGAGGGCGAGAGCGAGGTCGACGGTCCAGGGGGCCAGCACCGGGTTGTGGCCGCCGCGGGCGGCCGCCGCCTTCTCGGCCGCCTCCAGTTCGTTGACGCCATCCTCGGTGCGGCCCACGGCGAGCAGCAGCCGGCCGCGCACGGAGCGGGTGTCGGGCAGCACGATGGTCGACGGGTAGGGCGGGGCGAAGCCGTATGTCTCGGCCGTCGTCCAGGCCTCCTCGACATGGCCGCGGGCCAGCAGGGTGTCGACGAGTCCGCAGGTCGCCGACCAGTACAGGGGCAGTCCACGCCCGACCCGTTCGGCCAGCCGCAGCGACTCGCGCAGCACCGTCTCGGCGTCCTTCAGCCGGCCCTGGCGGCGGAAGGCCAGGCCCAGGAAGGCGTTGGCCAGGGCGAGGTGGCCGCCGCTCCAGCCGGCCGTGGTGTAGGTGCGCAGGGCCTCGGCGAAGAGGTTCTCGGCGCGGTCGAGCCGGTCGGCGTAGGCGTAGGAACTGCCCAGCATCATCAGCAGTTCGACGCCCCACTGGGTGTCGGTCCAGCCGAGGCCGGGTGCGAGGCGGCCGTTGACGAGGGCGCGGTCGCACAGCTCGACGACCTCCTCGGCGTTCTCGCCGTGGGTCATGGCGTCGAAGCCGCGCAGGATGAGCAGGGCACGTTCGGAGTTGTCCCGGCCGGTGCAGGTGCGGGCCAGCTCGGCGAGGCGCTGGGAGCGGCCGGGGGTGGCGGCCTCGCCCGCGTAGATGCCCTCCCACATGTACTGCACGGCCCGCAGCCGCATCCGGGCGGGCCCCTCCTCGTGCCGGGCGGCCTCGGCCTCGACGGTGCGGACGGCCTGTTCCAGCTGGTCGTTGTGGAGCAGGGCCTGGGAGAGGCGGAAGACGGCGTCGACGCGGGCGTCGCCGTCGAGGCCGGGCATGGCGAGCGCGGTCCGGAGGTGGCCGATGGTGGTGGCGGGCGCGGTCAGCAGGCCGGCGCAGCCCAGTTCGTAGAGCACGCGCGCGTGGACCTCGGGCCGGGGCGGCTCCTTGAGGGCACGTTCGAGGCAGCGGCGGGCCGCGTCGGGGGCGCCGACGGCGAGATGCTCACGGGCGGCCTCGCGCAGCTGGTCGACGAGTTCGGCGTCGTCGTCCGGGTGGACCTGGAGGAGGTGGCGGGAGGCGGCCGCGGCGCCGAGTCCGGAGTCGGTGATGATCTGGGCGGCGATGCCGTGCATGGCGGTGCGCAGGGCGTCCGGGATGGAGTTGTAGACGGCGGTGGCGATCAGCGGATGGACGAACTCCAGGTCGCCGCCGCCGGGCCGGGTGTTCGCCGGGTCGGGGGCGGTGAGGATACGGGCGCTGCGCAGCAGGTCGGCGCAGCGCACCGCGTCGTCGTGGCCCATGGTGGCGAGTTGGGCGACCAGGTCGACGGAGATGCCGGTGCCGAGGATGGCGGCCGCCCAGGCGAACCG
>NZ_JBQQCE010000112.1:0-23615 GCF_052245645.1 Streptomyces sp. KR55
CGACCCCACAAACCCCCTCCCTGTGGACCTCACCACCAGCGGCTTCGAGCGGGCCCTCGGTCTGCAGTCGGCCGAGGAGGCGGTGGCGCAGGGCGGCGCGGGCGGCGGGCTCGACTTCTGGCGCTACCTGCTCAACTCGGTGATCGCCTCGACGCTCATCACCGGCTGTCAGATCTTCTTCTCCGCGATGGCCGCGTACGCCTTCTCGCGGCTGCGCTGGCGCGGCCGGGACAAGGTGTTCGGTCTGTTCCTGGCCGGGCTGATGGTGCCGACCATCTTCACGCTGCTGCCGAATTTCGTGCTCATCAAGCAGCTCGGCCTGGTGGACACACTGCTCGGCATCGCGCTGCCCAGCCTCTTCATGACCCCGTTCGCCGTCTTCTTCCTGCGGCAGTTTTTCATGAACATCCCCCGGGAGGTCGAGGAGGCGGCGCTGCTCGACGGCGCCGGCAAGGTGAGGATCTTCTTCCGGGTGGTCCTGCCGATGGCGTCCACACCGATCCTCACGCTGTCCGTGCTGACGTACATCACCTCCTGGAACGACTACTTCTGGCCGCTGATGGTCTCCTACAGCGACAGCTCGCGCGTGCTGACCGTGGCGCTGGCGATCTTCCGGGCGCAGACCCCGGCGACCGGCGTCGACTGGTCCGGGCTCACGGCGGCGACGCTGATCGCCGCGCTGCCGATGCTGGTGCTCTTCGCCTGCTTCGCCCGCCGCATCGTCAGCTCCATCGGCTTCACCGGGATCAAGTGAGGGACCACTGATGCGACTTCGTACGCTGACCGCGCTGGCCGGAGCGCTCACGCTGTCCCTGGTGACCGGATGCGCGAAGGGCGACTCCACCGGGTCGTCCGCGAACACCGTGACCTACTGGCTGTGGGACGCCAACCAGCTGCCCGCCTACCAGGCCTGCGCGAAGGGGTTCGAGAAGGAGAACCCCGGACTCAAGGTCAGGATCACGCAGTTGGGCTGGAGCGACTACTGGACCAAGCTCACCGCCGGGTTCATCGCGGGCACCCAGCCGGACGTGTTCACCGACCACATCCAGAAGTTCGGCCAGTTCGCCGATCTGCAGGTGCTGGAGCCGCTGGACGACCTGGGCATCAAGGACTCCGACTACCAGCCGGGTCTCGCCGCCAACTGGATCGGCCAGGACGGCCACCGCTACGGCGCCCCGAAGGACTGGGACACCGTCGCGCTCTTCTACAACGAGAAGATGGCGAAGGACGCCGGGCTCACCGCCGAGCAGCTGGACGGCCTCTCCTGGAACCCCGAGGACGGCGGCACCTTCGAGAAGGCCATCGCCCGCCTCACCGTCGACAGGAACGGCAAGCGGGGCGACGAGCCGGGCTTCGACAAGAACAACGTCAAGGTGTACGGGCTGGCCACCCAGGGCGGCGGCTACGGCGACGGCCAGACACAGTGGAGTCCCTTCACCGGATCCGCCGGGTGGAGCTACACGGAGAAGGCGCGCTGGGGCACGAAGTACCAGTACGACAGCAAGACCTTCAAGTCCGTCATCGAGTGGTACTTCGGCCTGGCGAAGAAGGGATACATGGCCCCCTTCTCCGACTACAACGTCCAGTCCAACCAGGGCAACACGCAGATCGCCGCGGGCAAGGCCGCCGCCGTCTTCGACGGCGCCTGGATGATCTCCACCTACAACGGCTTCAAGGGCAGGGACATCAGGACCGCCCTCACTCCCGTCGGCCCGACCGGCAAGCGCGCCACGATGATGAACGGCCTCGCCGACTCCATCAGCAAGGCCTCCAAGAACAAGGCGGGCGCCCGCAAATGGGTGGCCTACCTGGCCTCCGACAAGTGCCAGAAGGTCGTGGGCGACTACGGCGTCGTCTTCCCCGCCACTCCGGCAGGCACCGAGGCCGCCATTGCCGCCTACGAGAAGAAGGGCATCGAGGTCTCGGCCTTCACGGAGCCCGTGGACGACAAGAAGGACTTCCGGACCTTCTCCTACCCGATCACCAACTACGCGGCGGACGTCACGGCCCTCATGCAACCCGAGATGGAAGCCATCTACGGCAACGGCAAGTCCGTGAGCAGCCTCGACCAGACCACCGACCAGATCAACCTGATCCTCGACCAGTGAAGGACACGACTTACATGACGTTCTCCCTCGGCATCGTCGGCGCCGGGCAGTTCTCCGGGCAGTTCGCCAAACTGTTCCTCGCCCACCCCGGCGTCAGCGACGTCTACGTCACCGACCTGCTCCCCGAACGGGCCGAGCAACTCGCCGCCGCCGAAGGCCTCACGGGCACCTTCCCGACGTATGAGGCCATGCTGGAGTCGAAGGCGGTCGACGCGGTCGCGATCTTCACCCAGCGCTGGACGCACGGCCCGTTGGTCGTCCAGGGGCTGAATGCCGGAAAGCACGTCTACTCCGCCGTCCCCATGGCGATCAGCACGGACGAGATAGCGGCGATCATCGACGCGGTCAAGGCGACCGGACTGACGTACATGATGGGCGAGACCAGCCAGTACAACCCGGCGACCGTGCACGCCCGCAACCAGATCGCGAAGGGTGCCTTCGGGCGGATCTTCTACGCCGAGGGCGACTACGTCCACGACATGGATCTGGGGTTCTACGAGGCCTACCAGTACAGCGGCGGCGAGAACTGGAAGGCCACCGCCAGCTATCCCCCACTGCTGTACCCGACACACTCGGTGGGCGGGGTGCTGGGCGCCTGGCAGACGCACGCGGTGAGCGTGTCGGCGATCGGTGTGGTCGACGGCCGGGGCGACGGGGTCTTCGACCGGTCGGTCAGTCAGTTCGACAACGACGTCTCCAACGCCACCGCGCTGTTCGAGGTGGCGGGCGGCGGGTCGTTCCGTACGAACGAGTTCCGGCGGGTCGGCTACCCCTCGCACCTACGGGAGTCGCGTTTCCGGTTCTTCGGGACGGAAGGGAGCATGGAGCAGCTCGCCACGGTCGCCCTGTGGCAGGACAAGAACGGTGTGAAGGACATCAGCGAGCTGCTCGAACCCAAGCCCACCATGTCCCCTGACGACCCGTCACTCCAGCACATCGCGCCGGACCTCCGGGCCGCCTTCACCTCAGGGTCGGCGCCCGTGCACGACCGCTCCCGCCTGCCGCGGGAGTTCGACCACCTGCACAACGGCCACGAGGGCAGCCACCACTTCCTGGTGGACGACTTCGTGACCGCGGTGAACACCCGCACCCTGCCGTCGGTGAACGCATGGGCGGCGGCCCGCTACACCCTGCCGGGCATCATCGCCCACGAGTCCGCCCGGCAGGGCGGGGTACGGCTGGAGATCCCGGACTTCGGGGACGCGCCTCAGGTGTGACGCGTCCGGGTGGGCCGGGCATCGTCAGGTGCCCGGCTTGCGGCCGTACACGTGAAGTGCTCTCCCGGCTGAAGCCGGGAGATTCCCACCTACCTTACGGTGGCGGGCTTGACGCCTCGTGGACGCCTGACGACTGCCCTTCCGGCAGCCGGGATGAGCGCGTGGCCCATCCGGTACAGGTACAGGACGTTCCGGGCGGCATTGTGGTCTGCGTTGCCGGACCAGCCGCAGCCGGAGTTCTTGCACACGAACACGGCCTGGGACTCCCGGCTGCCCGGTGTGGCGAAGCCGCACATCGAGCAGCGCTGGGAGGTGCCTGGGGCGGGAACCTTGTGCAGGGTGCCACCATGGCGGGCGGCCTTGTACGTCAGCATCGTCACGGTGCGCCCCCATGCCTCTTGACTGATGGAGCGATTCAGGCCGGACTTCTGCGCGACGTTCCTCCCCGGGTTCTCCATGGTGCCCTTGGCGCTCTTGACCATGTTCGGGATGTCCAGTTTTTCCACCACGATCACGCCGTAGGTACGGGCGAGTTCGGTGGTGGTCTGGTGCTGCCAGTCGGTCGCCCTGCGCTTGGCTCTCGCACGAAGGCTCGCGATCTGGTCGTAGGTCCGCTTCAGCCGGTTGGAGGTCTTCTGGCCCGGCTTGCGGAAGCTCTTGCGGTGCGCGGCCCGCCGCTCCAGCCGGAGCAGCTTGGCCTTCTCATTGGTGCTCAGCCACTTGTCCCGGTCGGCCGTGCCGTCCGGGAGCCGGGCGGGCCGGCCGTGGTCCTGGTGGTTTGCGTCGGACAGGGCGAGGGGGATGTTGACTCCCGCGTCGATGCCGACCTCGGGTCCGGTGTGCGGCTCGGGCGCGGGGGCGAGGGTCTGGATGCGGAAGGCGATGTGCCAGCCGAGCGCATCCTTGATCAGCCGGGCGCCGGTGACCTTGTTGTCGGCGTTGGCGTCCTTCCCGATGGGCAGGGCTGTGGTCCAGCGGAAGCGGACGCGGCCGATCTTGGGGATGTTGACCATGCCCCAACGGCGGTGAACGCGCTTGATCTGCAGGTCGCGGCCCTGCGGGATGTCCACGCTCATCACCGACCGGAAGCGGGCCTTGAAGTTCGGGGCTTCGGCCCGTCCCTCCCAGCAGTTCTTCCACGCCTGGAAGTACGTCTTGAGGACTGCCTGTGCGGCCTGGGCGGGAAGCGCGGCGAGCCAGTCGATGTCCTTGCGGGCCTGGCGGATCGCGGCGTCCGCCGCGGCCAGCGTGCGCTTCCCCTTCGGCAGCATCGTCCACCAGTCGTGCAGGAGGTTCCACGTCGTACGGGCGGCGTGCGCCTGGCCGTCGATGAGCCGGATCTGCGCAGGTGTCAGCACCAGCCGGGCGCGGTGCCCGAACTGCCGCTTCTCCTGCACACGTTCCGTAGCCACGCGATCACAATATCATTCGGTCTATGTCACCACGCTGGAATCCAGATCCCGATGTACGCACCGGTCGTCACGTCGTCCACAACCTTCATGTCCACTTGGTGTTCGTCACCAAGTACCGGCGTGACGTCTTCACCGACGCCATGCTCGACCGGTGCGAGGAGATCATGCGGGGGGTGTGCGAGGACTTCGAGGCGGAGCTGAAGCAGTTCAACGGCGAGGACGACCACGTGCACCTGCTGGTGCACTACCCGCCCAAGGTCCAGCTCTCCAAGCTGGTCAACTCCCTCAAGGGCGTCTCCGCCCGGCTGCTGCGCAAGGAGTACAACGCCCACGTGCGCCGGTACCTGTGGGGCGGCCACTTCTGGTCCGGCTCGTACTTCGCCGGGAGCTGCGGCGGGGCACCGCTGACCGTCGTACGCCAGTACATCGAGAACCAGCAGCGCTCACCGGGGTCCGAGGCCATGCACTACCGCGAGCTGACGGCGGAATAGAAGGCCGCGGGCCGCACCCAGTGCGAGCACGAGGACGAACTCTCCGACGTGACGATCAGTGCCTGTGCGAGAACCCGTGATCTTGAGGTCGCTGTCGCTCTTGTGGGGTTGCCGTTCACCCCGCCGGTGAGTCCGGTGAGCCGCGCGAGGGCGGCGGCTTGGTCGTGGGCGTCGAGGACGGCGTGGTGGAAGGCGAGGGCTGGTTCGAGCGCGGCCTCGGCCCGGTGGTACGTGGCCATCTCGACGAGTTCGTCGGGTAGCAGGTTCATGTCGAGGATGTGGGTGAGCTTGTCGACTGTGTGCTCGCGGTGCTCGTGCTGGCAGCGGGCGAGCGTGCTCAGCCGGGCGGCGGACTGGAGTCCCGGGCGAGCGCGAGGTCTTGGCGTAGGCAGCCCGCCGGCAACAGCCGGTCCCCGGGCGTGCCAGTGCGCCACTTACGCATGGCGGCATGGCGCCTGGCCCGCCGCAGAAGTCCGGCGGCGTCGAACTTGGCGGCGCTCTCCACCAGGTTGGATCGGTGCCGGGCCAGGAACCGGCGTGGGGTCAGGCAGCCGTGGCGGGCTCGGATTCCCGTACTGCCCGGGACCAGATGAGGACTGCTGGTATGACCATGAGGAGCCCAATGGCCAGCAACAAGTTGGCTGAATTCATCACGACGCCCGCAATGCCGCCGACCGCGAGCCCGGCGGGCACCGCTGTGAGGTTCGCAGCGCGGTAGGCAGCGGTGGCCATGGGGCGTTCCACGTCGGTAATGGCCCGGGCGCGGAACGTCTGAACCCTGACTATGACGACACCCGAGCAGAACTCGTCGATGACGAATCCTGCGAGCACCAGCAGCAGCCCTCTGGTGCCGCCCACATACGCTCCCAGGCCTATCACCGTGTAGGCGGCGACCGCTCCGCACCCGAACAGAGAGGTCCCCCATCCGGTGCGCAGCCCACGCGGGAGCCGTTCGGCTAGGTAGGAACCGAGAACGGCGAACAGCACCGCGCAGCTGCGGATGACGCCGTACGTCGCGGCGGACAACGGCGTCGTGTCGAGCAGCGTGATCAGCAGGACGGCCTCGATGACGCACTGCCCGAAGTTGTACGACAGAGACCAGAGGGTGACTGTGCGGAGCGCTGGTGTGCGGAAGTTGACGGCCATGCCGCCGCGCAGCGTGCTCTTGGCGGGGGCAGTCCTGTCCCCCGTGTCCGGTTCCCTGGTCTCCTCGCCCGAGGCGGCGTCGGTCGTCACCCGCACCCGCGGGATGCGCGCCAACAACCCGCATGCGCCCAGGGCCAACGCCGCGGCCGTGCCGAACGTGGGTGCCAGACCGAAGGCGGCCAGGCCGAGACCGGTCACGAAGGGCGCCGCCGCGTCGGCCGACGACTCGGCCATGCCAAGGCGCGCGTATACCTTCGGCAGGGCCTCGTCGGCAAAGGCCTGCGGGATCAGCACCTGCGTCGAGACCGCGGTCAGAATGGAGCCGCAGGCCAGCGAGATGTTCGCCAGGCAGAAGACGCCGAGCGCCACGCCGGGTGCGAAGGCGAGGCCGAGCGCCGCGAGCGCGAAGGCCGCCACCCGCAGCAGCTCGGAACCGATCATGACGGCCCGCTGGTCGAACCGTTCGACGAGGCGGGCCGCCGGGCCGGCGAGCAGCACCTGAGGGGCGAAGCGGCAGATGCCGAGCAGCGCGACGATCGTCGCGTTGGCTCCGAGGGCGTCCACAGCGACGAACGGCACCGAGAACTCGACGGCGGCGATGGCGAAGAACGAGAGGAAGTTCGCCACTGGCAGCGAAACCGCCAGCGAGTCGTCCTTCCGCAGTGATCTGGTGGTAGTCGTCATCCGTTCTCAGTCATCCCGTTCTCGGGCTCCGTGATCTGTTGTCAGGCATTGGTCAGTACGCCGGCGCGCAGACACTCGACGACGTCGGCGGCGGTGCTGTCGGTCAGTACGGACTCCTGCTCCAGCAGGGCCACGAACAGGTTCCGGCCGACCGGGACCGCAGTGTCCCCACTGCTCAGCACGTACTGGGCGTTCTCTCCCGCCCCGAACACCGCCATCACCGTCGTGTCCGCGCGCCGGACGGGGATCTTCCGTGGTGAGGGAGACGCGAACAAACCGTCCTCGGTGAGCAGGAACCCGATGTCCGGGTGCCGGGAGAACGCCAGCGCATCCGTCGCGGACTCGATGATCGGCTGGGCGGGCCCGTTGAGGGAGGTGTTGGCCAGGACCGGGATCTGTCCCGACTCCGCGATGTGCGTGAGGATTTCGTGGATGGCGGGGTTGTTGTGGGCCGTAACCGTCTGCACCCGCGCCGACCCGTCGTCGTGCACGATCTCCTTCAGCACCGCGCGGTAGCGCTCGCGCACCGTGAAGTCGTAGTTCATGAACGGTGCTTCGCCGGGCCCGATGAAGTACGTCTCCAGGTCCTCGATCCGCACCATCGGGGCAACCGGACGCCAAGGCTGCCTCTTCTTGATCCCGTTCAGTTTGGACTTGGCGCCGTGGCAGGCAACCGGGTGGCACAGGATCGATCTGTTCCCGAGCGCCCGCGGACCGAACTCGGCCCGTCCCGCGTACCGGACCAGGACCGCCCCGTCCAGCAGTACGTGAGCGGCCCGCCGACTCAGGTCCCCCGTTGCGGAAACGGCGGAGACGGCGTAGTTCTGGGCCTCCGCCTCCTGGGGCGTGATCGGTTCGGCGGCGCGCCCCAGGAAATCGGAGGCGACCTTGGTCGAACCCGCGGGCAGGATCCGCGAGGTGCGTGCCCAACCGAGGTAGGCGGCTCCGACGGAGATTCCCGCGTCGTGCGGACAGGACGGCACGTACAGGTCCCGCACCTGTGGCAGGGCGCCGATGGCGGTGTTCCCGGAGAGGTTCAGGAAGATTCCGCCCGCGCAGCACAGGTTCGGGATCCCGCTGAGTTCGACGGCATGCGCGGCATGGCTCACGACGAGCCGATTGAACGCCTCCTGCACCGCGTGCGCGATATCGGCGCTCTTCGTGATGTCAGTGGTCGCCTCCAGGATCTGCCATCCGTTGCGCAACCGTGGTCGGGGGCCCTCAGTGACGATGTCGTCGGCGGTCAGCCGGGCGGGTGCGTCGAAGGGGAGCGCGGCCAGCGCCATCAGTTGGCCGTGCGCGTGCTCCTTGCGGAACAGGAACCTGGCGACGTTGTCGTAGAGGCTGGCTTCGCTCTGCATGAATACGTCGGGCTGGTTGTGCGGTTCGCTGAACGCCCGCTCCAGCAGCTCGAACTGCCCCTGGCGAAACGCGTACATCGAGCGCATCTCGGTAAAGATCTTCGAGGTCGACGCGTCGCTGTAGTAGGTGCGGAAGAACTCTCCGAACGGGATGTAGAAGTCCGCGCCGTCGCGTGACGAGGTGCCCGCGCTGTCCGAGACCAGCACCGTCGCTTCCGGAAACCCCGACGGATACAGGGCCGACGCCGCGTGCGCCAGGTGATGGGAGACCACGTGGTGCCGTTCGTCGAACGGGTCGAAGATGTCGAACGAGGACGAGACCAGAGGCCGTTGCAGGCCCACTCCCGAAGGGCCCGCGGCCTGGAAGGAGCTGACGATCACGTCGACGTCATCGAGGGTCAGGCCGGCCGCGGCCAGTGTCTCCCGGATCGGGAGCCTGTTGGACAGCGCCTCCTGGCCATCGTATTTGCGTCGGCTGATCCGCTCCTGCTGAATCGCGGCCAGCAGAACACCGTTTTTGACGACGGCACAGGAGGACTCATGTCCGCAGTGAATTCCGAGAGCGACGGTCATCGCTTGTAGTTCTCCAACGGAGCGCCCTCGGGCATGAAGCCGAACGTGAGGATGGAGACCCGCTCGTCCTGCCGGATGGGCGTACGGCTGTGCGCCTGCGTGCCGGCCAGGAAGATGACGACCTCGCCCGGCTCCAGTTGGAACCGCTCCTTGCTGCCGTCGGCGTAGTGCATGTGCAGCGCTGACGGCTCCGGTGCCCCCTCGGGGATCTCGTGCGCGAGCATCATCAGCACGTTGAGGGAGAAGATGTCGGTGTCGATGTGCGGGATGATGCCCTGGCCCGCGTCACGGTAGAACAGATAGCTCGCCACACCGGTCGACTCCGCCTTCGGTACGACCGAGGCCACCAGGTCGGCCAGTTCCCGACTGGTCGCCAGGCGGTTGGCGACGGGGCCGCCGGTGCCGAGGTAGTGCTCGTCGAACGGCACCGCCGTCTTCCCGACCCGCGCAGACTCCTCGATCAGGGCCGTCAGCAGCTCATCGGTGAGGAAGTCGGGACGTCCCCGGTACTGCACCCCGCGCGGGTCCTGTACGTCGTAGGGGCAGAGGATCTCCAGCGCGTCGGTCACCGCTTCGCGGCCCGGCGCCGCCTCGGCCTCGTTCGCGGCCACCAGGCGTCCGGCCGAAAGCCCCAGGATCAGCTTCAGGTTCGCCTGTTCGGCGGGCGTGAGCTCCTTATGCAGACCGGCAAGGCGTCGGCCCATGGTCGACGTGTCACTCATGTGTTTCCCCCAAGGGTGCGGTAGCCGAAGGACACCAGGCGGATCTCCTCGTCCGCGACGGTCCTGGTGCGCTGGTGCGTGACACTGTCCGCGAAGAAGACCAGGGACTCCCCCGCCTTCAGATGGAGGTGCACCGCCTCCTGGTCCGGCGGATGGAGGATGAGTTCGGACCGTCCCTGGCTGCTCGCCCGGTGCTCGAGCATGGTGAGGATGTTCAGCGAGAACTCGTCCTTGTCGACGTGCGGATCGATACCGAGTCCGGGCTCGTCGTAGTACAGGTAATTCGCCCTGCGCGTCGGGGTGATGGACCCGACGTTCTCGGTGAGGAATGCATGGATCGACGGGGAGAGTGAGATCTCCCTGGCCACGGGGGCGCCGGAGACCACGTAGTGGTCGAGGAATCGTTCGGCGCGGGGACGACAGGCCCGCGATTCCTGGTCCAGTTCGGCGAGGTCCTCATCGGACAGGAAGGGGCCCCGGCCGTAGAAAACGATGCCGGTTCGGAATTTCTCCCGTGCCCCGGCAAGGAGTTTCGGCAGTGAATGCTGCGCGGTTCCGAGGGCACTCTCCCGCAATCCTTCCGATATTTGTTGAGCATGGCCGCTGAGCACACCGCCCGCGGCCATGCTCAGGAGAAATTTCAGGTTCTCCCGTTCTGCGGCGGTCAGATCCGTCGACAGCTGAGACAACCGCTGCACCAATGCCGAAGCTTCCTCCGCAGACGCCATATTCTGATCCCCTGACCTCTCCCCGGTATTTACTGACAGTGCTTACGAGTACTCACTCGTCCGCCGACGAGTACTTACTCTTCGACAAACCCCAGCTCTCCGGGAAGGCCGATCAGACCCATCCGGATCTCCGGCGTGGCAGCCGCCGAGATCGGCTTCGCGAAGATGTACAAGCCCTCCGCGTCGACCTTCTGCAGCTCCTCCAGGTGCAGGGCGGCCGAGGTCACGATGGAACTGAGCACGACACGCTCGTCCACGGAGAGATCCGCGGACAACATGCCGAGCTTTTCGGTCAGCGTGGGAAGCGCGGCTTCCAGTGCCGCCGCATCCAATTCGACGTCGAGCTGAAGGTCGGGGTTCGAGGTGGTGACTTCCGTTTCGTTCGCCATCCGTACGCCTCCGTTTCGGGCAACATGCCCACTTTCGGTGCCCGGTGCAACGATCAATCAAGCTGACAGGGGCAAGTCCGTTCTCCCAGGGGGCCTTTGAGGGAATGGATTCGAAAGTGGCCGGAGACGCACACTGGTCATCCGGGGTTAGGATTGCTCCATGCCCGAGACAAATTCCTGGCCGATCGCCGCCCCGCTACAGGGACCGCGTGTGCAACTGGAACCGTTAATGATCACACATGCGCAAGAAGCTGCGGAAATCCTCAACGACGTGCGTTTGCACAAGTGGATGGGGGGTGCTCCACCCACCCGGGAAGAACTGGAGCAGCGGTACCAGCGGCAGACCGTCGACCACTCACCCGACGGTCGGTACGGTTGGCTGAATTGGATGCTACGAAAGCGGGCCGACGGCAGGCTGGTCGGCACGGTGCAGGCGACGCTCTACCGGTCCCGCCCCGACCGCGTCGAAGCAGAGCTCGCGTGGGTCATCGGCCATGACTTCCAGGGTGACGGCTACGGCAAGGAAGGGGCCTCCACCATGGCGCTCTGGCTGCGCACTCAGGGGGTCTCAGGGTTCGTGGCCCATGTGCATCCCGAGCACCGGGCATCGGCCGGGATCGCGAGGGCCCTGGGCATGGAGCCGACCGGCGAGGTGCACGATTCCGAGGAGCTGTGGGCCGACTTCGGCCCGCGTGACCGTCCCTCTGATACATAAATTCGCAGCTGCGGCGACCGTGCCTCGATGCGGCGCAGTGCCGCGTCGTCGCGGTGGATGTCACCACTGGTCTGCGGCTGCCGCTCGTCCCACCAGGTGGCGCCCGCGTCGGCGAGCGGGCCGATGAGGTCGGCGGCCTGTGCCTTCCCGGTCGGGCTGAGGCCGCCGATGACGATCTTGAACGGGTCGGCGGGGAACGGCGGGACGCCGTGCAGCGGGCCGCGCGGCGCATGGGGCGGCGGTGGAGCGGGGTGTGGCCCGTCCGAAGTCCTGGCGCATCTTCCGCAGAGCCCGGTGCAGCCCGAATCGAATGTCGTCATTCGCCGCCGCCGTCCTCACCCTGGAGCGGCAACGCTGAAAGAGCTCACTGGGCATGGTGGGCTCCAATCAGCCGCGCACGTCCGCATGGAAGAAGACGGCGTGCATCGGTGGTGCGGTCAAGGGGGTGTCGCGGTAGCAGTATGCCTGGCCGTGTACGACGTGGCGATCACCGAAGATGTGGGTCGCGTTCAGCTCAACACGCTGAACTTGGCAGAGAAGTCGACGGTGAAGGCACGCTGGGACAGGTCCACCGTGCCGCTCTTGTCGTTCCCGGTGCCGTGGTGGGTGTCGACGCCGACGGGCCCCACCAGGACGATGCCGTGATCGTCCCGTGCGGCGAGGAGGTGGACGGCGGTGACGTAGCCGGCGTCCACCAAATACTCGCTCGGCAGCACTGCGCGCTCGGCCAGGTGCTCGTGGACAACGGCGGCCATCTCGGCATCGTCCACAGTGGCGTTGGTGGTCTACACGTTCGTGATCAGATGTGGTGCATGCGGCTCGCAGGTCTCGCTGATACGCAAGATCAAAGTAGATCTTCTTCAGGCCGATGCGGGTCTCGTAGCCGTCGCGCCCGGTGCGGACCCGGAACGGGGCCGTAGACGAGCTTCTTGCCGTCCTGGATCCGGCTCAGCTGGAGGCTCAGGTTCACACAGGCGATACGGCCCTTGTTGACGGGACACTTGCCGTCCCTGTTGGGCGTGTTCCCGACGGCCCTCTGCTTGAGCATCAGGTCCATCACGCCCCAGGTGACAGGGTCCGCGTAGCCGACGTTCGGCATGCCAAGACCGGGCTCGACCTCCCACCGCCGTAACCCCAGCCGTTAAAGATCTCTAGACCGACACCGACGGGAATCGGTTGTAGGCACGCACCAACTGCGACCAAACGGTGATATTCGCCGCCGGCGCGTCACCGGTAGCCGGTGGTGTCCGCCGGTTTGCCCGCGTCCTGGACCTCGACGAGGTAGCGCCAGGCGTCGGGGCGGCTGCCGTCGAGGTCGGTGAAGCCGTACTCCTGGGCGAGGCCACCGCTGGAGAGGGAGCGGCCGTTGAAGCGGGCCACGTCGGGGTCGGCGGCGAGGGCGGCGACGGCGCGGCCGACATAGCGCGGGGTCTCCGAGATGGCGAAGTGCGGGATGCGTGCGAGGGCGTCCCGCCAGTTGCCCTCCCCCACTCCGAAGGCCTCCAGCATCATCTCCGAGCGCAGCCAGCCCGGGGTGAGCGCGACGGCGGTCGCGCCGCGTGGTCCGAGTTCGTGCCCGAGGGAGAAGGCCATGCGCAGGACGGATGCCTTGGCGAGGTCGTAGAAGAAGGAGTTCCGGTAGTGGTCGCGGTTGTAGTCCGCCGTACCGTCGGTCATCTCGACCACCAGTCCGCCGGGGTGGCGCAGAAGCAGGGGCAGAGCGTGGTGGTTGGTGATCGCGTGGGTCTCGACCGCGAGCCGGAGCAGCCTCAGGCCCTTGTCGAGGTCGTGCTCCCAGACGGGGCTGTCCCAAGCGAAGAGCTTCTCGCCGCCCCAGATGTCGTTGACGAGGATGTCGAGGCGGCCCTGTTCGTCCGCGACGCGATCCACGAGCGTACGGACCTGTGCCGGGTCGAGGTGGTCGGTGGGTACGGCGATGCCCTGGCCGCCGGCCTCGGTGACCAGGTCGGCGGTGTCCTCGATGGTCTCGGGGCGGTCGTACTCGGAGCGCCGCTCGCGGGTGCTGCGGCCGGTGACGTAGACGGTGGCGCCGGCCGCGCCGAGTTCCACCGCGATTCCGCGGCCCGCACCGCGGGTCGCACCGGCGACCAGCGCGACCTTGCCCTTCAGGGGTTCCGACATGTCCGTCCTCCCGTGCCCGTTCGACTCTGTCACCGACGAGCGTGCCGCGAAATCCGGACGTCTTCTGTCGTCTTTTTTCAGTGGCCCCGCGCGATCCACTCCTCCAGGTGCGGTGCCTCGGCTCCGATGGTGGTCGGGTCGCCGTGGCCGGTGAGGACCTTGGTCTCGGGCGGGAGGGTGAGGAGGCGGTCGCGGATGGAGTCGATGATGGTCGGGAAGTGGGAGTAGGAGCGGCCGGTCGCGCCCGGGCCGCCCTGGAAGAGGGTGTCGCCGGTGAAGACCGTCCCGAGTCCGGGGTCGTAGAGGCAGACCGCGCCGGGGGCGTGGCCGGGCGTGTGCAGAACCGTCAGGTCGGCGCCGGCGGCTTCGATGATCTGGCCGTCGAGCAGCCAGGAGTCCGGGTCCCGGTCGGGGTGGGTCTGCTTCCACAGCGGCAGGTCGTCGTGGTGCAGCCAGATGACGGCTCCGGTGCGCTCGGCGAGGGCGGGGGCTGCGTCGATGTGGTCGTTGTGGGCGTGGGTGCACACGATGGCGGTCAGCCTGCGCTCGCCCACGGCCTCGGCGATGGCGTCGGCGTCGTGGGCGGCGTCGATGACGACGACCTCGTGGTCGTCGCCGACGAGCCACACGTTGTTCTCGACGTCCCACGTGCCGCCGTCGAGCGTGAACTGGCCGGAGGTGACGAGTCGTTCGATGCGGACGGTCATCACAGCACCACCACCGAGCGCAGCACGTCGCCATGGTGCATTCGCTCGAACGCCTTCTCCACCTCGTCGAGCTGGATGGTCTCCGTCACGAACGCGGCCAGGTCCAGGCGCCCCTGGAGATGCAGGTCGATCAGCATCGGGAAGTCGCGGGAGGGCAGGCAGTCGCCGTACCAGGAGGACTTCAGGGCCCCGCCGCGGCCGAACACGTCCAGCAGCGGGAGTTCGAGCTTAATGTCGGGGGTGGGGACGCCGACGAGGACGACCGTGCCGGCCAGGTCGCGGGCGTAGAAGGCCTGCTTGTACGTCTCCGGGCGACCGACCGCCTCGATGACGACGTCGGCGCCGAAGCCGCCGGTCAGTTCACGGATCGCCTCGACCGGGTCGGTCTGCGTCGAGTTGACGGTGTGGGTGGCGCCCATGGTGCGGGCGGTCTCCAGCTTGCGGTCGTCGATGTCGACCGCGATGATCTTCGCTGCGCCGGCCAGATGGGACCCGGCGATGGCAGCGTCGCCGACGCCGCCGCAGCCGATGACGGCGACCGTGTCGCCGCGGCCGACGTTCCCCGTGTTGATCGCGGCGCCGATGCCGGCCATGACGCCACAGCCCAGCAGTCCGGCGACGGCCGCGGAGACCGCGGGGTCGACCTTGGTGCACTGGCCGGCCGCGACCAGTGTCTTGTCGGCGAAGGCGCCGATACCGAGGGCCGGGGAGAGTTCCTGGCCGGTCGAGGCGAGGGTCATCTTCTGCTCCGCGTTGTGGGTGTCGAAGCAGTACCACGGCCGGCCGCGCAGGCAGGCCCGGCAACGGCCGCACACGGCACGCCAGTTGAGGATCACGAAGTCCCCGGGCGCCACCTCGGTGACGCCGTCGCCGACCGTCTCGACGATCCCGGCGGCCTCGTGGCCGAGCAGGAAGGGGAACTCGTCGTTGATGCCGCCCTGTTTGTAGTGCAGGTCGGTGTGGCAGACCCCGCAGGCCTGGACCCGCACCACGGCCTCCCCCGGGCCGGGGTCGGGCACGACGATCGTCTCGACCCGGACCGGCTCGTCCTTCCCCGGTGCGATCACGCCGCGTACTTCCTGCGCCATCGTGCTGACCCCTTCTGTCGGCGGGCGTCCGTCCCGGTGCCGACCTTACGCGCGACTGATCGGTAAGGGCGCGGTTTGCAGGCCTGCGGGCCGACAGTCACGGCTGCTTCCGGCCAGCCCCTCACATACCCCCTGGGGTAATTCTGCTACGGTGGCCATATACCCCCTGGGGTAATGAACCCGGGGGTTTGCGAGGAGAGGAGCGCTGCCGTGTACTTCGTCGACACCATCGAAGTGCCGGGACTGGGCAACCGCGGCTATGTGGCGGGGGGTGCGCACGGCGCCGTCGTCGTCGATCCCCCGCGTGACGTCGATCGGGTGATCGCGGCCGCCGCCCGGCGGGGCGTGCGCATCACGCACGTCGTCGAGACCCACGTCCACAACGACTACGTCACCGGCGGCCTGGAGCTGGCCCGGGTGACCGGCGCCTCGTATCTCGTGCCGGCCGGAGCCCGGGTGGCGTACGAGCGCGTGCCGGTGGCCGACGGGGACCGGGCGGAGATCGAGGCGGGGCTGGCGCTGCGCGCGCTGGCCACGCCGGGCCACACCCCGCACCACACGTCGTACGTCCTGGAGCACGACGGACGGGCGGTGGCCGTCTTCACCGGAGGCTCCCTGCTGATCGGCACGGTCGGACGCCCCGATCTGGTCGAGCCGCGGCTGACCGAACAGCTGGCCCGCGCCCAGTACGACTCCGCGCACCGCCTGGCCGCGGAGCTCCCGGACGCGACCGAGGTGCTGCCCACGCACGGCTTCGGCAGCTTCTGTTCCGCCGGGCACAGCGACACGGGCGCGGAGACGACGATCGGCCGGGAGCGCACCGCCAACGAGGCGCTCGTCAAGGACGTCGACACCTTTGTCGCCGACCTGCTGGCCGGCCTCGACGACGTACCCGCGTACTACGCCCACATGGGCCCGGCCAACGCCAAGGGCCCGGCCCCCGTCGACCTCACCCCGCCCCGCCGCGCGGACGCCGAGGAGATCGCAGCCCGGCTGGCCGCCGGCGAATGGGTAGTGGACCTGCGCAACCGGGTCGCGTTCGCCGAGGGGCATGTCGCCGGGGCGTTGAACTTCGAGGCCGACGGGCAGCTCGCCACGTATCTGGCCTGGCTGCTGCCCTGGGGCAAGCCGGTCACGCTGCTCGCCGAGTCGGCCGCCCAGCTGGCCGACGCCCAGCGCGAGCTCGTCCGGGTCGGCATCGACCGGCCCGCCGCGGCGGCGACCGGCTCGCCCGGCGACTGGGTGCCGGCGGGAGAACGGCCCCGCACGTTTCCGCGCGCCACCTTCGCGGAGCTCGGCGCCCAGGAGGCTGTCGTGGTCCTCGACGTGCGGCGCGACTCCGAGCGTGCGACCGGGCACATCCCGGGATCACTCCACATACCGCTGCACCGACTGCGCGACCGGCTCACCGAGATTCCGGACGGCACCGTGTGGGTGCACTGCGCCGGGGGGATGCGGGCGGCCATCGCGGCGTCCCTCCTCGACGCGGCAGGGCGTGCGGTCGTCGCCGTCGACGACCGCTTCGACGCGGCACGCGAGGCCGGGTTGATCCCGGACCGCCTCACTCCCGCCGAGGCCGCCGACCGAACGCATACGGACGCCGTACTCCTGGACGTCCGTGAACCGGCCGAGTGGGCCGCGGGACACGCCCCCGGCGCCGTGCCCGCCCCGCTGTCCGGCCTCGCGGCCGGGGGTGAACTGCCGCAGAGCGCCCAGGGCCGGCCGGTCGTCGCGATCTGCCGCTCCGGGCGGCGCTCCCGCGAGGCGGCGGACCTGCTCGCCGCGCGCGGCGTCCGCGTGGCAGACGTCGCGGGCGGTATGCGGGCGTGGGCCGAGGCGGGTCTGCCGGTCGTGCGCGACGAGCAGCGCACCTCGCCCGCGTGAGCGCGTTCGTCCTCGCCCTCGTCGCCGGGGCCCTCACCGGTCTCGCCCTGGGCGCCCTCGGGGGCGGTGGGAGCGTGCTGGCGGTGCCCGCACTGATCTACCTGCTCGGCCTCACCCCTGCCGCGGCGGCCACCGCGAGCCTGGTCGTCGTCACCGTCACGTCCGCCACCGCCCTGATCGGGCATGCCCGCGAGGGCACCGTGCGGTGGAAGCACGGCCTCCTGTTCGCCCTCGCGGGACTCGGGCCCGCGGCGGTCGGCGGCGCGGTCTCGGCGTGGCTCCCGGCCGGAGTGCTGACCGGCGCCTTCGCCGTGATCGCCGCAGTCGCCGCGCTGCGGATGCTGCGGCCGTCGGCCTCCGCGCCCACCGAGGCGCCGGCCCGCCCGGTTCGGGTCGCCACGGCCGGGGCGGGGCTCGGCGCGGTCACCGGGGTGATGGGGGTGGGCGGCGGCTTTCTCGCCGTACCGGCGCTGGTGAACGTGGTGGGGCTGCGGATGCGGGCGGCCGTGGGCACGAGCCTGCTGGTCATCACACTCAACTCGCTGGTCGCGCTGGCGGCCCGGGCGGGGGCGGACGTGAGCATCGACTGGGCGCGTGTCGCGCCCTTCGCCGCCGCTGCGGTCCTCGCCGCATGGGACGGCAAACGCCTCGCGGCCCGCATCTCCGCCGGTTCGCTTCAGCGGATCTTCGCCGGCGCCCTGCTGGCGGTGGCCGCGTTCATGCTGGCCGATGCCGTCCTGTGAGGGCGGGCGGGGCGGTCAGGCCAGGGAGAGGAACAGCTTCTCCAGGCGGGCCTTCATCTCGTCCGTGGTCTCGCCGCTGCCGTCACCGTTGCCGACGTCGGTCAGACACTGCTGGAGCCCGGTCGCGATGATCGCGAAACCGGCCCGGTCGAGGGCGCGCGAGGCGGCGGCGAGCTGTGTGACGACGTCCTCGCAGTCCCGTCCCTCCTCGATCATCTTGATCACTCCGGTGATCTGACCCTGCGCCCGGCGCAGCCGGTTCAGCACCGACTTCAGCTCATCACCCTCGAACCGCACATCCACGGCCACCCACTCCTCTGTATACCCTTAGGGGTATTTTACCTCCCCCCAGGGTGTGTACCCCTCACCGCATGCCAAGGAAGAATCGCACGCACCATGAACGCTCCCCGCACTCTCGACGCCGACGAGGCCCGGACCCGACTGCCCGAGCTCACCGTCATCGACGTCCGCACCCCGGGCGAGTACGCCACCGGCCACGTCCCCGGCGCCCTCAACATCCCCCTGGACCAGCTCCGCCGGGCCCTGCCCACACTCCGTCAGGTGAACGGCGAACTGCTTCTCGTGTGCGCCTCCGGGGCCCGCTCCGAGCAGGCCTGTACGGCCCTCGCCGCGGAGGGCATCGGCGCCATGACGCTGACCGGCGGAACCCAGGACTGGGCCCGGCGCGGTCATGAACTGGCCCGCCCGCAGCAGAGCACCCGCACGACCTGGTCCATGGAACGCCAGGTCCGGTTCACCGCGGGCAGCATCGTCCTGACCGGCCTCGGTCTCGGACTCCTGCACCCCGCCTGGCAGTTGCTCGCCGCCGGGATCGCGGGCGGACTGGTCTTCTCCGCCCTGACCAACACCTGCGGCATGGCCGTCGTCCTCGGCAAACTGCCGCACAACCGGCCGCGCCCCGCCGACCTGGACGCCACTCTGGCGGCGCTCGCGGCCCGGTAGGCCGACGGCGAAACGGGCGGCCGTACGACTCGGCTCCACCGTAGGCTGAACGCCCCCGTTCGACCGGCGAAGGAGCAGCGTGAGCAAGGCACAGACGCAGACGAGTACGCCCCCGTGGCGCATGCTCCTCGGCTATGTACGGCCGCACCGATGGGCCCTGCTCGCGGGCGCGGTGCTCTCGCTGGTCACCGGGGCCACCGGCCTGCTGCTGCCGCTGGTGGCGCGGGACCTGATCGACGACCTTTCCCACGACCGGGCCATCACAGGTGCGCTGATCGCGATGTCGGCGCTGGTCGTCGCCAACGCGGCGGTGGGCGCGCTGGGTTCGTACGTGCTGCGGCGCACCGCGGAGTCGGTGGTCCTCGGCGCGCGGCGAGCCCTGTCGTCGTATCTGCTGCGCCTGCGCATAGCCGCCGTGGACCGCACCGAGCCGGGCGACCTGATGGCCCGTATCACCTCGGACACCACGTTGCTGCGCGAGGTCACCACCGACTCTCTGGTGGGCCTCGGCACCGGCGGGCTCACGCTGGTCGCAACCGTGGTGATGATGGGCTTCGTCGACCCGGTGCTGCTCGGTGTCACGCTGGCCGTGATCCTGTGCGCGGGCGTGGTCCTCGGCATGATCGTGCCCCGGATCAACCGGGCCAGCCGGCAGGCGCAGGACGCGGTCGGCGTGATGGGCGCCTCGCTGGAGCGGGTGCTGGGCGCGCTGCGCACGGTGAAGGCGTCCGGCGCCGAGCACCGGGAGGAGGGCGCGCTGCACGCCGCGGCCGAGGAGTCGTGGCGGCAGAGTGTGCGTGCCGCCAAGTGGTCGGCGGCCGCGGGCAACACGGCCGGACTGGCGATGCAGATCGCCTTCATCACGGTGCTCGCGGTGGGCGGGGCACGGGTCGCGACCGGCGCCGTCGACGTCGGCACACTGGTCGCGTTCCTGCTGTACGTCTTCTATCTGATGTCGCCGATCCAGCAGGTCGTCGGTGCGATCACCCAGTACCAGACGGGTGCCGCGGCGCTGTCCCGCATCCAGGAGGCGCTGCGGCTGCCCGCCGAACCCGCGGTCCAGGCCGCCCCGTTGCCGTCGGCCGACGCCGAACCGGCCGCGCTGGCCTTCACCGATGTCCGCTTCCGGTACGCCGACGACCTGCCGTACGTGCACCACGGGGTGACCTTCGCCGTGCCCGCGCGGGGCATGACGGCGTTCGTCGGCCCGTCCGGCGCGGGCAAGACCACCGTCTTCTCCCTCATCGAGCGGTTCTACGACCCCGAGTCGGGCGAGATCACGCTGGACGGCCGGGAACTCGCCCAGTGGGAGCTGCCGCAGCTGCGGTCCGCGATCGGCTATGTGGAGCAGGACGCGCCCGTCCTGTCGGGCTCGCTGCGCGAGAACCTGCTGCTGGGCAACCCGGACGCGGACGACGACACCCTTGCGCGGGTGCTGAAGACGACCCGGCTCGACGGTCTGGTCGGGCGGCTGCCGCGCGGACTGGACACGCTCGTCGGGCACCGCGGCACCAAGCTGTCGGGCGGTGAGCGTCAGCGGGTGGCGATCGCCCGCGCCCTGCTGCGCCGCCCCCGGCTGCTGCTCCTCGACGAAGCGACCTCGCAGCTGGACGCGGTGAACGAGGCCGCGCTGCGTGACACCGTGGCCGATGTGGCCCGGACGACCACGGTGCTGGTCGTCGCCCACCGGCTGTCCACGGTGACGATGGCCGACCGGATCGTGGTCATGGACGCCGGCAAGGTCCGTGCGGTGGGCACCCACCGCGAACTCGTGGCCGCCGACCCGCTGTACGCGGAGCTGGCGGCCACCCAGTTCCTCGCCACGGCCGACGCCGACTGAGCGGCCGGGCCGGTCGGGCCTGCCGCGCTTGCCGAGGCCGACCGGGCGGAGGAATCTCGTAGGAGAGGCCCTGTACGGCCCGCTCCCCCGCCGGGCCGCGGCCCTCGAAGGAGGTCACGATGGGTACTGCGGCAAGCCCCAGCTTCGACACCGAGACGTTGCGCCGGGGCATAGAAGGCAATCCGAACACTCTCCTGTCGCTCTACGCCGACGACGCCGAACTGCGTGTCGTGGACCGCAACTCCCAGCCCAGCCACCCACGGCTGCTGCACGGCCGCGACGAGATCAGCGCCATGCTCGACGACGTCTACAGCCGCGATATGACGCACAAGCTGGAGAACTGCGTCATCCAGGGTGACCGTGCGGCCTTCAGCGAGTCCTGCGAGTACGCCGACGGGGTCCGCGTACTCGCCGAGTCGATGATCACGCTGCGCGGCGGCAAGATCGCCGAACAGACCCTGATCCAGGCCTGGGACGAGCAGGAGTAGCCAGCAAGTCAGCAACCATCAGCAGTGACACGTACGGTGCCGCACGGCCTCGGTTACCCTGACCCGGGGCCGTGACTGGCGCTGAGGTGGAGTACCACCAGGGAGCGGTCCCCGCAGAGTCGATGCCGCGCGCCTGGGCGATCCGGTCGATCGACCCAGGAGTGGATCATGACTCAGGCCCGGCTCATGGACGGCACCACGCTTGCCCGGCGCACCGTCGAGGACACCGCCAGGCGTGCGGCCGCCCTCACCGACCGGACGGGCACCGTCCCGTGTCTGGCGACGGTGCTGGTGGGCGAGGATCCCGCGTCCGTCACCTACGTCCGTATGAAGCAGAACCGCTGCCGCAAGGCCGGCATCGCCTCGCAGCATGTGGCGCTGCCCGCCGCCACGACCACCGAGGAACTCGTCGGCACGCTCCGGGCCCTGTCCGCCGACCCGCGGGTGCACGGCATCCTGCTCCAGCACCCGATGGGCGAGCACATCGACGAGCGGGCCGCATTCGAGGCGATCACTCCCGAGAAGGACGTCGACGGTGTCACCTTCGCGTCGTTCGCGACGATGAGCTTCGGCCTGCCGGGATTCGTGTCCTGCACGCCCGGCGGGATCATGCGGCTGCTCGACGAGTACGGCGTCGAGCCGGCCGGGAAGCGGGCCGTCGTGATCGGCCGCAGCGCCATCCTCGGCAAGCCGGTCGGCATGCTGCTGCTCGCCCGGAACGCGACGGTCACCTACTGCCACTCGCGCACCCGGGACCTGTCGTCGGTCGTGCGCGAGGCGGACATCGTCGTCGCCGCGGTCGGGCGGCCGCGGCTGATCCAGGGCCGGGACATCAAGCCGGGCGCCGTCGTGATCGACGCCGGATACAACCCCGGGAACGTCGGCGACGTCGACTTCGACTCGGCCGTGGAGCGGGCCGGGCTGATCACCCCGGTGCCGGGCGGGGTCGGTCCGATGACGATCGCCACGCTGCTGGAGCAGACCGTCGACGCGGCCGAGCGGCAGCTCTCGACGGCCTGAACTTACTCCCGAGTCAGAAGTGTTGACGGTGTCCGGAAATGGTCGGACTGTAGTGGACATGCCGAATAAACGTGCGCGTCTGCTCGTTGTTCTGGTTCTCCTCTGTGGATTCCTGACGGTGGCCGGCACCCGTCCCGCCACCGCCGACCCCCTCCCCGACGCCCTCTGGTTCGACGGCTCCCCGCTCACCGTGCAGAACGGCCGCTTCACCGACGCCTCCGGCCGGGAAGTGGTCCTGCGCGGCTACAACGTCTCCGGCGAGACCAAGCTGGCGGAGAACGGCGGCCTCCCGTTCGCCTCGGTCGCCGACGCCCGCAGGTCCGCGACCGCGCTGCGTGCCCTCGGCGGCGGCAACACCGTCCGCTTCCTGCTGTCCTGGGCCTACGCCGAGCCTGTGCGCGGCCAGGTGGACACGGTGTACCTGGCCGCGGCCACCGACCAGATGCGCGCGTTCCTCGACGCCGGTGTCCGCGTCTACCCGGACTTCCACCAGGACCTCTACTCCCGCCACCTCTTCGACCCCGACAGCTGGTACACCGGCGACGGCGCCCCCAAGTGGGCGGTCGACGCCGGGAATTACCCCGACGAGTTCTGCGGGATCTGCCTCTTCTGGGGCCAGAACATCACCCAGAACGAGGCCGTGAAGCGGGCGTCGTACGACTTCTGGCACAACGCGCACGGAGTCCAGGACGCCTTCCTCACCACGGCCCAGAAGACCATGGCCTACGTCAGACAGCACCTGTCGGCCGAGGACTTCGCCGGCATCGTCGGCTTCGACCCGTACAACGAACCGCACGCCGGCGTCTACGACCCGGGCCAGACCAGCCGCACCTGGGAACGGGACGTGCTGTGGCCCTTCTACGAGAAGTTCCGTGCCCGCATGGACGCGGCCGGCTGGCAGACCAAGCCTGCCTTCGTCGAACCGAACCTGTTCTGGAACGCCAACCTCGACTTCCAGAAGGAGGAGGGCGGCCTGCTGGACGCGGGCACCCTCGGCCCCCGTTACGTCTTCAACACCCACTTCTACGACCAGAAGGCGATCTCGGGCGTCTTCATGTGGGGCAAGGCGGCCGACGGCCAGTACGCCGGCGACTTCGGCACGGTCCGCGACCGGGCGGCGGCGACGGCGACGCCCGCGATCGTCAGCGAGTTCGGCCATCCGCTGTCCGGCAGCGTCTCCGACAAGGCCCCGAC
>NZ_JBQQCE010000113.1:0-23459 GCF_052245645.1 Streptomyces sp. KR55
CCCGAGCCCTACACCGGCCGTGACGTCCTGGTCGTCGGCATCGGCAACACCGGCGCCGAGATCGCCGTCGACCTGGTCGAGGGCGGGGCGAAACGGGTACGGCTGTCCGTGCGCACGGCGCCGCACATCGTCCGCCGCTCCACCGCCGGCTGGGCCGCCCAGTACACCGGCGTCCTGGTGCGCCGGCTGCCGGTCGGCCTGGTCGACCGGCTCGCCCGCCCGCTGGCCGAGGTCAGCGTGCCGGACCTCTCCGCCCACGGCCTGCCCCGCCCCGGCACCGGCCTGTACAGCCGGGTCACCGAGGGCGCGATCCCGGTCCAGGATGTCGGCCTCATCGACGCGGTGCGCCAGGGCAAGGTCGAGATCGTCGCCGCCGTGGAGGCCTTCGAGGACGGCGAGGTACTCCTCGCCGACGGCAGCAGGATCGGCCCGGACGCCGTCATAGCGGCCACCGGCTACGTCCGCGCGCTGGAGCCCCTCGTCGGCCACCTCGACGTCCTCGACGACCGCGGCAGACCCGTCGTGCACGGCGCCCGCACCCCGAAGAACGCCCCTGACCTCTACTTCACCGGCTACACCAACCCCATCAGCGGCATGCTCCGTGAGCTGGCGATCGACGCGGAGAAGATCGCCCGGACCGTCGCCAAGAGAAGCGCCGGACGCGTGTCCCGCCTCCCCGGGTGACCACACCGCCCACGATTGCCGCTTGCACGCCTGTTCCTGACATTGCGTCAGTTCAGTAATCTGACACTGCGTCAGTTAGTTGTTGCTGGTGGCTGTCACACAGGAGCGGGCGGACCGATGCTTGGATCAACCCACGGCACTCTCACCACCGACTCCCGCCGGGCCCGGGCCATCGCCTGCGGTGAGCAGCGGCCCGGCCCCGCCGTGCACGGCCGTCCGGCCGACGTGGACGACCTCGATGTCAGCGGCCGTCCGCTGTACGCCGACGCCCCCGATCTGGACCGCTTCTTCCGCCCCGAGTCCGTCGCCGTGATCGGCGCCTCGGACGCCGACGGGCGTCCGAACACCGGCATCACACGGCAGTTGGTCGCGTGGGCCGGGCGGGTCGGGGCGCGACTGCATCCCGTGCACCCCACCCGCGGGTCCGTCTTCGGCATACCGTGTGCTCCTTCCGTCGCCGACCTGCCCGAGCAGGTGGATCTCGCCGTACTGCTGGTCGCCGACCCCCTTCCCGTGGTCGAGGAACTCGCCGAGGCCAAGGTGCGGTTCGCGGTCGCCTTCGCCTCCGGGTTCGCGGAGACGGGCGAGGAGGGCGCGGCCGCGCAGGACCGGCTCGCCGCGGCCGTCCGGCGGTCCGGGTTGCGACTGCTGGGGCCGAACACCAACCTCAACGCGTTCGAGGAGTTCCGGGACGATCTGGACGGGCCGGCGATCGCCCTGATCACCCAGTCCGGGCACCAGGGCCGTCCCGTCTTCGCCCTGCAGGAGCTCGGCATCCGCCTGTCCCACTGGGCGCCGACCGGCAACGAGGCCGACCTGGAGGCCGCCGACTTCCTCTCCTACTTCGCCGAACAACCGGAGGTCGGCGCCATCGCCGCCTACGTGGAGGGCCTGAAGGACGGCCGGTCCTTCCTGCTCGCCGCCGACCGGGCCGCCCGGCGCGGGGTGCCGGTCGTCGCGGTCAAGGTGGGCCGCACCGAGACCGGTTCCCGTACGGCCGCCTCGCACACCGGCAAGCTGACCGGCGCGGACGCGGTGGTGGACGCGGCGATGCGGCAGTACGGGGTGATCCGGGTCGACGGGCTCGACGAGCTGCAGGACACCGCCGCTCTGCTGGCCCGCGCCCGCCCGCCGCGCGCCGACGGTGTCGTCGTCTATTCGATCTCGGGTGGCACGGGCGCGCACGTCGCCGACCTGGCGGTGTCGGCGGGGCTGCGGCTGCCGGTGCTCTCCGAGGCCAGGCAGTCCGAGCTGCACCAGTGGATACCGGAGTACCTCAGCGTGGCCAACCCGGTCGACAACGGCGGTCACCCGGTGGGCGACTGGCGCGGGCGGAAGATCATCGACGCGATCCTGGACGACCCCGAGGTCGGGGTGCTGATCTGTCCGATCACCGGGCCCTTCCCGCCCTTGAGCGACCGGCTCGTGCGGGACCTGGTGGACGCGGCCGAGCGGACGGACAAGCTGGTCTGTGTGGTGTGGGGGTCGCCGGTCGGCACGGAACCGGCGTACCGCGAGGTGCTGCTGGGCTCCTCGCGGGTGGCCACCTTCCGCACGGTCGGCAACTGTCTCACCGCCGTCCGCGCCCACCTCGCCCACCACCGCTTCGTCCGTGACTACCGCTCCCCCTTCGACGAGGCGCCGCGCACCCCCTCGCCCTCCTTCCGCAAGGCGCGCGAACTGATGCGGCCCGGGCAGCGCTTGAGCGAGCATGCGGCCAAGCAGCTGCTGCGGGCGTACGGGATCCGGGTGCCGCGCGAGCAGCTGGTGACCAGCGCGGCGGCGGCCGTCCGGGCGGCGGGGCTGGTGGGCTACCCGGTGGTGATGAAGGCGTCCGGCGCGCAACTCGCCCACAAGACGGAGCTCGGCCTGGTGAAGATCGGGCTGACCTCCGCCGCCCAGGTCCGCGACGCCTACCGCGAGCTGACCGACATCGCCCACTACGAGGGCGTCTCGCTGGACGGCGTCCTGGTGTGCCAGATGGTCGAGCAGGGCGTCGAGATGGTCGTCGGCGTCACCCACGACGACCTCTTCGGGCCGACCGTGACCGTCGGGCTCGGCGGTGTGCTCGTGGAGGTGCTGCGGGACGCGGCGGTGCGCGTGCCGCCGTTCGGCGAGGACCAGGCGCGGGACATGCTCGGCGACCTGCGCGGGCGGGCTCTGCTGGACGGGGTGCGGGGGCGGCCGCCGGCCGATGTCGACGCGCTCGTCGAGGTGATCCTGCGGGTGCAGCGCATGGCGCTGGAACTCGGGGACGAGCTGGCCGAGTTGGACATCAACCCGCTGATGGTGCTGCCCAGGGGGCAGGGGGCGGTGGCGCTGGACGCGTTGGCGGTGTGCCGGTGAGAACTGCACGGAGAGTGCCGTGTCGGCGAGGATCGCCGCATGGACCCCGACGCCCGGAACCAGTTCGGGTACCTCCCCGTGGTCCTGGCGGCGAGGAGCGGCCCGCAGCCCTACCCGGAGATCATCGACCTGCTGCCGCGCGGGGCCGACCCCGACGCCGAGATGAAGGGCAGATCCGCCCGCGCATGGCCGGCGCTGCCGCCGAGAACGGAGCATGACCGTGCCCGAGCCGTCGATACACCACCGGACTGAACAGCACGTCACCCACCTCACCCTCAACCGCCCCGAAGCCCTCAACGCCCTCACCCCGAACATGCGCGACCAGCTGATCGCCCTGCTCGCCGACGCCTCCGCCGACCCGGACGTACGAGCCGTCGTCCTCACCGGCACCGGACGCGGTTTCTGCGCGGGCGCCGACCTGCGGGGCAGTGCGGCGGCCGGGGAACGGATCGCCGGCGATGTGTCCCGGACGCTCCGTCTCGGGGCCCAGCGCCTGATCGCCGCCGTCCTCGACTGCGAGAAGCCCGTGATCGCCGCCGTGAACGGCACGGCGGCGGGCCTCGGTGCTCATCTGGCGTTCGCCTGCGACCTCGTACTCGCCGCGGAACCGGCCAAGTTCATCGAGGTGTTCGTACGCCGGGCCCTCGTACCGGACGGCGGCGGTGCGTACCTTCTCCCCCGCGTGATCGGGCCGCAGCGCGCCAAGGAGCTGATGTTCTTCGGCGACGCGCTCACCGCCACGGACGCCGAACGCCTCGGCCTGGTCAACCGGGTCGTGCCGGACGGGGAGTTGGACAAGACGGCCGGCGAGTGGGCGGCCCGCCTCACCGTCGCCCCCACCCGCGCCCTCGCCCTCACCAAGCAACTCGTCAACGCCTCCCTCGACACCGACCGCGCCACGGCCTTCGCCGCCGAGGCCGCCGCCCAGGAGATCAACATGACGACGGAGGACGCCCGGGAGGGCCTGGCGAGTTTTGTGGAGCGCCGGAGCCCTCAGTACCGAGGGCGGTGAAGGCGGCCGTCAGTCCCGCCGTCGAGTCCGACGACCACACCGTCCCGCTCCTCGGGGCCCTCCACGCCGTCGGAGTCGTGAAGGCCTCGGTGTCGAGGAACCACGTGCCGGTACCGTCGCACACCACGAATGCCCGGTCGCTGTTTCCCCACCCCATGAGGCGGAGCGTACGCCGGGGCCTGGCGAGGTCCGCCACGAGGCTTCCTATCTGACGGTTCGTCAGCTTCAATGGTGAACGTGATGGGACAAGCAGGGACCGCCGAAGCCGCTGTCCGTTACCTCAGGTCGGCCGGGACCCACGGTCCCGTGGAGGCGTTGCCGCGCCCGGAGTTGCGCTGTGTCCGCGAGGACGAGCGGGCGCCCGTGGACCAGCAGGAGTTCCGCCGCGTCCTCGGACACTTCGCCACCGGTGTCACGGTCGTCACCGCGCCCGCCGCCGACGGCCCCGCCGGTTTCGCCTGCCAGTCCTTCTCCTCCCTCTCCCTCGACCCACCCCTCGTCGCCTTCATGGTCGGCCGTACGTCGACGACCTGGCCGCGCATCGCCCGCGCCGGCGTCTTCTGCGTCAACGTTCTGAGCGCGGGCCAGGGCGAGCTGTGCCGGGGCTTCTCGGTGAGCGGCGGAGACAAGTTCGCGGGGGTCGCGTACGACACCGCGCCCGTCTCCGGCTCACCCCGCCTCGCGGGCACCCTCGCGTGGGTCGACTGCACGATCCACGCGGTGCACACGGGCGGGGATCACCTCATCGTGGTGGGGCGGGTGGCGACGCTGGGCATGGGCGACAACGAGGACAGGGCGCCTCTGCTGTTCCACAAGGGGCGATTCCGCTGAGGCCTCTCCGCCAGAACTTCCCCTGGGCAGACCAGCGAGGCTAGGGGATGGCCAGCTCGGCCCAGATGGTCTTCCCGGACGAGGTGTACCGCGTGCCCCAGCGCTGGGACACCTGGGCGACAAGGAACAGGCCGCGGCCTCCCTCATCGTCCCGACGCGCTCGCCGCAGGTGAGGTGCGGTGTGCGCATTGTCGGAGACCTCGCACAGCAGGGAGCGGTCCCTGATCAGCCTCAGCATGACCGGTCCGGTGGCGTACCGGATGCTGTTGGTGACCAGCTCGCTCACCACGAGTGCGGCGCTGAATGACAGTTCGGGCAGACCCCAGGTCTCCAACTGGCGCTCGGTGACTGCGCGGGCGTGAGCCACCATGGCCGGGTCGGACGGCAGCTCCAGATCCGCCACATGGTCGACGTCGAGCCGCCGGGTGCGGACGAGCAGCAGCGTGGCATCGTCCGCCTGTGGTCCGGGCGGCAGGGTCGACAGCGCCCGGTCACACAGTTCCTCCAGTGGGCTTCGTTGCCAGGTGAGCACATGGGCAAGGCGGTCGATTCCGGTGTCGATGTCGGTGCGCCGGTCCTCCACGACGCCGTCGGTGAAGAACGCCACTATGCTGCCGTCGGACAAGCTCAGCTCCACGTTCTCGTAGGGCAGGCTGCCCAGCCCCAGGGGCGGTCCCGGCGCCAGCGCAGACAAGGCCACCGAGCCGCTCGCATCGGCCACGAGCGGCGGGGGATGGCCCGCGCTCGCCCAGACGCAGCGGCCGCTGACCGGGTTGTAGATCGCGTACAGGCAGGTCACCCCGAGCCCCTCGTCGCTCAGCCCGTCATCCGCGTGGGGTTCCGAGTCCTGCGCGACCAGGCCGTCCAGCCGGGTGAGCAGCTCGGCCGGGTCCAAGTCCAGCAGGGCCAGGGTCCGTACGGTGGCGCGCAGTCGGCCCATGGTCGCGGCCGCGTGCACGCCGTGGCCCACCACGTCGCCGACCGTCAGGCCCACTCTGGCACCGGACAGCGGGATCAGGTCGAACCAGTCGCCGCCCACGCCCACGCGGCTGTCGGCAGGCAGGTAGCGGTACGCCACGTCGACCGCGCTCTGCTCAGGCAGGTGCTGTGGCAGCAGGCTTCGCTGCAGTACCAGGGCTGCCGCCTGCTGGCTGGTGTAACGGCGGGCGTTGTCGATGCCGACGGCGGCTCGCTCGGCCAGTTCCACGGCGAGCGTCTGCTCCTCGGGACCAAAGGGGTCGGGGTTGCTGCTGCGCCGAAAGGTGGCAAGGCCCAGGACTGCATCGCGGGTGAGCAGCGGGACGAAGAGGCAGGAGTGCGAGGCGGCCGATCCCGTCTCACCTGGTGCCTCGGGCGGGGAGGCGTCGACGACGAGGCGGCTGGTGGCCAGACTCAGAGCCTGCGGTGACGATGGTGGGTAGGAGACGGGAGTGGTCCGGAAGTCTTCCGGGGTCCGGCCGTGCATCCGCAGTAGATTGTGCCCCGGCGCCGAGCCCGTCGGCGGCTGCCGTCCCTCGATGACCGCCGGCGGCAGGTCCACCAGCACCTCGTCGGCCAGCTGCGGTACCGCCACGTCGGCAAGCTCCGCAGCTGTGCGGCGCACGTCCAGCGAGGCGCCGATGCGCTTTCCTGCCCGCACCAGCAGCGACAGTCGTTCCTGGGCGCGGTAGCGGTCGGTGATGTCCAGGGACTCCTCGAACAGCCCCAGCGGTTCGCCTCGGGCGTCCACCAGCGGGTGGTACGAGCAGGACCAGACGTGCTCGCGCACCGGGTCGGCGGGGGCGCGCCCGCGATAGTGCATGCCCATGATCGGTTCCCCCGTCGCCATCACGTGCTCCATCACCTGGTCTTCGTCCGGGTGGTGGTGGCGGGAGATGAATTCGCCTTCAGGAAAGAGATCCGCGGCCGGTCGGCCGATGTACTGGGCAATCCCCGCGAGCTCCACATCGGTGGAGACGTTCCCCCAGACGACCCGCTTGTCGGTGTCGAAGATCGTCAGGCCCACGGGAGACTCGGTCGCCAGTCCCTGCAGCATCGCCAGCTGCGCCTCCCAGCCGCGCAGCGCCTCCAGGTCGGCCGCGACCACGACGGTCGCAGCGACGCCCTGGGTCACGAGCGGGCTGAATGTCACGGCCGCGCGCAGTACGCGTCCGTCCCGACAGCAGAGCTCCAAGACGGTGCTGCGGGGCTTGTGCGCTTTGCAGAGGGCGGACAGTCGCTGCCCGGGGGTCGCCGCCAGCAGCCGGGCGGCCGACTGACCGAGCACGTCCTCGGATGGGTGTCCGAGGAGGCGCTGAGCCGAGGATCCCCACCCGGAAATGCGGCCGTCGGCGTCCAGTACTGCGGCGGCGGCCTTGGAGAGCTCCAGAGGGCTGTGGAAATCGACGTTGGCCGCCTTCGGAAAACGATCCATGGCACCGCTTCCCTTCGTGCACCCTCAGCATCCCGTGCCGCACGACGGACGACAACCGCACGCGCGATTGCCACCTGCGCGCGGGCGAGCTCGATCCAGAACCCGGAGCGCCGTTCGGCCGACAGCTCTTTGGGCGGCTTCGATTCGCCGGCGATATCGAGGGCACGACCGACGTGCTCGTCTCCGAGGCTGACTGTGCCCTGCCCCTGCTCGAACGGTTCGCCGCCGCTCTCGGCATGCGCCTCCACGTCGGATTGGAACCACTCGACCGCGCCAGTTGACGTCACGACCTCAGGCCACCGCGACGGCCCCCGCCACCGGCCGTCGCCGGATCACCAGCGCCATCAGCGCCGCCGCCGCGCACAGCGCTCCCGACGCGACCCAGACCATGTCGTACGACCCGAAGACGTCCCGCGCCACACCGCCGAGGAAGGCCACGAGCGCCGCGCCGACCTGATGGGAGGCGAGGACCCAGCCGAAGACGATCGCGCTGTCGTCGCCGTACTGCTCGCGGCACAGCGCCACGGTGGGCGGGACGGTGGCGACCCAGTCGAGGCCGTAGAAGACGATGAAGAACAGCATCGGGGGGTGGACGCTCGGCGCGAGCAGCATGGGGAGGAACAGGAGCGAGATGCCGCGCAGGGCGTAGTAGACCGCGAGCAGGCGGCGCGCGTCGAAGCGGTCGGTGAACCAGCCCGAGGCCACCGTGCCGACCACGTCGAACACCCCGATGACCGCGAGCAGCGAGGCCGCCGTGGTGACGGGCATGTGCTCGTCGTGGGCGGCCGGCACGAAGTGGGTCTGGATCAGGCCGTTGGTGGAGGCGCCGCAGATCGCGAAGGTGCCGGCGAGCAGCCAGAACGGGCCGGTGCGGGCCGCCTTCAGCAGCACGGTGACCGCCCGGCGCGCGGCGCCCGGCACGGGCTCCGGCTTGGGCACGAACTCCTTCGCCCCGTACGGCTTCAGGCCCACGTCGGCCGGGTGGTCGCGCAGCAGCAGCCAGACGAAGGGGACGACCGCGAGGGCCGCCAGGGCCACCGTCACCGCGGCCGGGCGCCAGTCGTGCGTCTCGACCATCCAGGACAGCACGGGCAGGAAGATCAGCTGGCCGGAGGCCGAGGCGGCCGTGAGGATGCCGGTGACCAGGCCGCGCCGCTCGGTGAACCAGCGGTTGGTGACCGTCGCCGCGAACGCCAGCGCCATCGAGCCGGACCCCAGCCCGACCAACAGGCCCCAGCACAGCAGCAGCTGCCAGGCCGCCGTCATCCACACCGTCAGCCCCGAGCCGAGCGCGATCACGGTCAGCGCCACGGCGACGACCCGCCGGATGCCGAAGCGGTCCATCAGCGCGGCCGCGAAGGGGGCGGTGAGCCCGTACAGCGCGAGGTTGATCGAGACCGCGGCGCCGATCGTGCCGCGCGACCAGCCGAACTCCTGGTTCAGCGGGTCGATGAGCAGGCCGGGCAGGGAACGGAAGGCGGCCGCGCCGATGATGGTCACGAAGGTGACGGCGGCGACGAACCAGGCACGATGCACTGACATTTTGCGGCTCCGCCGCGGGCGCCGCTTCTTGCTGGTACCGGATTCCTCTACGGCTGTGGTGGCGTCGGTTGTCTGGGTCACGCCATAGAGCATCCGGTCTGCGATCACTCCGATCGAGTGGCCCGAAGGACAGCATTCACTAGGATCGGGCCATGACCATCGAGCGGCACACCGAGCAGCACACCGGGGAAGACTTCCGTCCGCACCGCGTCGTCGTCCTCGCCATGGACGGCGCGCTGCCCTTCGAGCTGGGCATCCCGCACCGCATCTTCGGACGCCCCAAGGACGCCGCGGAGCGCCATCTGTACGAGGTCGTCACCTGCTCGATCCGGCCGCCGGGCCCGGTCCGGACGGACGCCGACTTCGACATCATGGTCGCGAACGGCCCGGAGACCCTGGCCACCGCCGACACTGTGATCGTCCCGGCGTCGTACGAACTCGGCCCGGTCTTCGAGCAGGGCGTGCTCACCCCCGAGCTGGCCGCCGCGCTCGCGCACATCCGCCCCGGCACCCGGCTCGCCTCCATCTGCACCGGCGTCTACGTCCTCGCCGCCGCCGGCCACCTCGACGGCCGGCCCGCCACCACCCACTGGGCCGACGCCGAGCGCCTCCAACGCCTGTTCCCGCAGATCAAGGTGGACGCCGACGTCCTGTACGTCGACGACGGCGACGTCCTGACCTCCGCGGGTGTCGCGGCCGGCGTCGACCTGTGCCTGCACATCGTGCGCCGCGACCACGGCACCGCCGTCGCCAACGACGTGGCCCGCCGCACGGTCGTACCGCCGCACCGCGAGGGCGGCCAGGCGCAGTTCATCCAGCGCCCGGTGCCGGAGCCGCAGCTGGCCACCACGACCACGGCCCGCGCCTGGGCCCTGGGCCGCCTCCACGAGCCGATCCAGCTGCGCGACATGGCGGACCAGGAGTCCATGTCGGTCCGCACCTTCACCCGCCGCTTCCGCGAGGAGGTCGGCATCAGCCCGGGCCAGTGGCTCATCCAGCAGCGGGTGGAACGCGCCCGGCACCTGCTGGAGACCACCGGCCTCTCCGTCGACCAGGTCGCCCGGGACGCCGGCTTCGGCACGGCCCAGTCGATGCGGCAGCACCTACAGGCGGCGCTCGGTGTCACACCCTCCAGTTACCGGCGCACCTTCCGCGCCGGCAGTGACGGTGTCAACGGGCATATCCCCAGCGGCACTTGAGCGGTCCCGCCGGACCTCTCCCCACCAGCCGAGCGCCGTCAGCAGCAGGGTCAGCACCACACCGGCCAAGATGGCCGTGGACGGCGCAACCAGCTGGAGCAGGCCGCCGGCGAGGGAACCGGTCGCCGCGTACCCCGCGCCCGCGGCCGCGTACATCACGGAGTAGCCCGCGGCCAGGACACCCGGTGGCACGGCCTCGCGCAGGGACAGGTTGCGGGTGATCAGCGCGCCCGACTGAAGCGTGCCCGCCAGGACGAGGGCGACCGCGATCCCGGCCGCCCCCGGTATCAGTGCGGCGAGGGTCACGAAGACCGACATGCCGCACATCAGCACCACACTGCGCGCCCGGAGCCGCCCCGGCCACGGCCGGAGGCCGTACAGGAACGCGCCGACCGCCGCTCCCACCGCCAGCCCCGCCAGCATCGGCCCGGACCAGCCGACACCGATACCGCGCTGCTCCAGCAGGGCGGGCAGGGTGAGTTCGGCCAGGCCGAGCAGGGTGAGACTGGCCGCGCCCGTGACGTACACCGGCCAGGCGCGTATCAAGACCCTGAACCGCCCTGCCTCCCCACCCTGCTCCCCCTTGCCCCAGCCGGCCGGCAGCAGCCAGTGGCCCGCGATCGACGACGCCATCAGGGCGGCCCCGAGGAGCAGCGGCACCCGTGGCGCCACCCCGAGGGCGAGGCCGGCGACCGCGACGGGGGAGACGGCCCATACGCCCGACATCAGCATCGACTCGGCGGACAGCGCCTGCGCCACGGCACGCTCCGGGACCAGCGAGGTCAGCAGCGCCCGCTGCCCGCCGGCCGCAGCGGCGGGAGCCGCACCGGCCAGGAACGCGAACGCCCCCAGCACGACGGGGTGTGCCCCGGCCAGCACCCCGAGCCCCGCGAACCCCACCGCCCCGCCCGCGAGCCCGAAGGCCAGGTGCCGACGGCCGCGCGCCGGGTCCAGCCGCATTCCGAGCACCGGCGCCCCGATGATCTCGCCGATCACATAGGCCGCCGCGAGCGCCGCCCCCAGCGAATAGCCACCGGGCCGCTCCCGCACCAGGAACACCAGGGCCAACGGCGCCATGGCGACCGGCATACGGGAGGCGACGGCGGTGCAGGCCCAGATCAGGACCTGCTTGGAGGCCACGTCTCGATAGGTCATGCGTCGACGCTAAGGGCTGGGACCGACAGCGCCCCAGGAGTTTTCCGGCGCCTGTGGAAAACCCCTGGCATGTTCAGAAGGTCAGCACCCCCCGAGCCACCTTCCCCGCCTCCGCATCCGCCGCCGCCCGCTCGAACTCCTCAACGGGATAGGTCTGCGTCACCAGCTCGTCGAGCAGCAGCCGCCCGTCCCGGTACAACTGGGCGTACAGCGCGATGTCCCGCTGCGGACGCGAGGACCCGTAACGGCACCCCAGGATCGACTTGTCCAGGAACATGGACGCCACGACGAAGGACGCCTCCGCTCCGGCCGGCGGCATACCGAGCAGGACCGCCTGCCCATGCCGGTCCAGCAGACCGACCGCCTGCCGGACGAGCTCCACCCGCCCGACGCACTCGAAGACATGGTCCGCCCCCGTGGGCAGCAGCTCCCGCACCCCCTCCGTCGAGGTCAGGAACTCGGTCGCCCCGAACTGCCGCGCCACCGCCTCCTTGGCCGGATTGGCATCGACGGCGACGATCCGCAGCGCACCCGCGATCCGCGCCCCTTGAAGCACATTGAGTCCGATCCCACCGGTCCCGATCACGACCACGCTGTCCCCGCGGTCCACCTTCGCCCGGTTGAGCACGGCCCCGACCCCGGTCAGCACCCCGCACCCGATGAGCGCGGCCGAAGGCATGGAAATGTCCTTCGGAATACGAACCACCTGCACGGCCTTGACCACGGTCCGCTCGGCGAACGCCGAGTTGCACGCGAACTGGAAGACAGGACGCCCACCTTGCGTGAACGGCTGCCCGGGCCGGCCGATCGCCCGCCGGCACATGGTCGGCCGCCCCCGGTCACAATCCGCGCACGTACCGCAGTTGGCAAGCGTGGACAGAGCCACATGATCCCCGACCGAGACATGCGTGACCCCGTCCCCCACCGCCTCCACCACCCCCGCCCCCTCATGCCCCAACACCACAGGCACAGGGAAGGGAATGGTCCCGTCCACCACGGACAGATCGCTGTGGCACAGCCCGGCCGCCGAGATCGCGACCCGCACCTCACCGGGTCCGGGATCCCGTACCTCCAGGTCGTCCACGACCTCGACCCGCTGCCCGTCGAACAGTACGCCCCGCATCACACCGCCCCCTCAGCCCTTCGGTTCCCTCGGCAGGCCGAGCGCGCGCTCGGCGATGATCGTGCGCTGGATCTGGTCCGAGCCGCCGTAGATGGTGTCGGCCCGGGAGAACAGGAACAGGTGCTGCATCGCGTCGAGTTCGTACGACGCCGAGTCCGACCAGTCCGCCGGACCCACCCCGGCCGCCGCACCCCGCACCTGCATCGCCAGCTCTCCGAGCCGCTGGTGCCAGCCGCTCCACAGCAGCTTGGCCACGTTCGACGCGCCCGCATCCGCCGAACCGCCCAGTGTCCGCAGGGCGTTCCACCGCATCGTCCGCAGCTCCGCCCACTGCCGGACGAGCCGCTCCCGTACAACCGGATCGGCCACCGCGCCTGAGGCGAGGGCCACCCGCACCACCCGCCCCAGCTCCTCGGCGAACCCGATCTGCTGGGCCAGCGTCGAGACCCCGCGTTCGAACCCGAGCAGGCTCATCGCGACCCGCCAGCCGTCGCCCTCGCCGCCGACGACATGCTCCACGCGCGCGTGCGCCCCGTCGAAGAACACCTCGTTGAATTCGCTCGTGCCGGTCATCTGGCGGATCGGGCGGACCTCGATCCGGCCCGGCTGGTCCATGGGCACCAGCAGGAAACTGAGCCCGTGGTGGCGTCGCGAGCCGGGTTCGGTGCGGGCCAGCACGAAGCACCAGTCCGCCTCGTGGGCGAGCGAGGTCCAGATCTTCTGGCCGGTGATCCGGTACGACGTGCCGCCCGGCTCGCGTACGGCCGTCGTGCGCACCCCGGCCAGGTCCGAGCCGGCGTCCGGCTCGCTGTAGCCCTGGCACCACAGTTCGTCCCCGGCGGCGATCGGGGGAAGGAAGCGGGCCTTCTGCTCCGCTGTGCCGTGGGCGATGAGGGTGGGGGCGAGGAGGTTCTCGCCGATGTGGCCGGAGCGCGGCGGTGCGGGCGAGCGGGCGTACTCCTCGGCCCAGGCGACCTGTTGGGTGAGGGTGGCGGTGCGGTTGCCGTAGCCGGGTTCGGGCCAGCCGAGACCTATCCAGCCGGATTTGCCGAGGGTGCGTTCCCAGGTACGGCGGTCCGGGCCGCCGTCGGCATGGGCAGCGAGCCATTCTCGCGCCTCGGCTCGAAATGCCTCGTCCTCTACCGTGAATCCAAAGTCCACGGGGTCTCCTCTCAGCATGGGGTGCGTCCAGCGACCCAGGGGCGCGGGGCTGTATCGACATGCGGCTCCTCCCCCACTCTCGGCTGCGCTCGAGCGGGGGGACCCCCACCGCGGGCCCGACCAGCCACAACGAACCCGAAGCCGCCGTACAACGCATCCCCCCGAGCTACTGGGCGTTCGGCCGGCCCCCCTCTCGCGCCGCCCTCTCCATCCCCGCCAACTGCGACAGCATCGGCATCGGATCCACCCCCACCGTCCCCGGCAGGAAGTCCGCGATGCGTTCCGGCGTCCAGGAGCCCTCGGCGTACGCGGCGCGCAGCTCCCTCGGCTGGGCCCAGACGGCGATCTTCGGGCCGGCGATCGTGTACACCTGCCCGGTGATGCCGGCGTCCCGCGCCCGCTCCGACAGCAGGTAGGCCACGAGCGCGGCGACGTCCTCCGGTTCGCCGATCTCCGCCAGCTCCATCGGCACGTTCGCCGACATCCGTGTACGGGCCACGGGCGCCACGGCATTCGCGGTCACCCCGTACTTGTGCAGGCCGAGCGCAGCGCTCCGTACCAGCGAGATGATTCCGCCCTTGGCCGCGCTGTAGTTGGCCTGCGAGACGGACCCCTGATGGTTGCCGCTGGTGAAGCCGATCAGGGTCCCCGACCGCTGCTTGCGCATCACCGCCGAGGCTGCCCGGAACACCGTGAACGTCCCTTTGAGGTGGGTGGCGACGACCGGGTCCCACTCCTCCTCGGTCATGTTGAACAGCATCCGCTCGCGCAGGATCCCGGCGACGCATACGACGCCGTCGAGCCGTCCGTACGACGACAGCGCCGCGTCGACCACCCGCTGACCACCGGCCATCGTGGAGATGTCGTCGGCCACCGCGACCGCGTCGCCGCCCGCCGCCTCTATCTCCTTGACCACGGCCTCGGCGACCTCGCTGGTCGGGGAGGCGCCGTCGACGGCCACCCCGTAGTCGTTGACGACAACGCGCGCTCCCTCGGCGGCCGCCGCGCGCGCGACCGCCCGCCCGATGCCCCGTCCGGCCCCGGTCACGGCGACGACCTTGCCGGCCAAGAAGTTCCCCACGCCCGGCCCCTTCCCGCAGTTTCTGACGACCCGTTAGATTTTTGTCCCGCCAGACGCCTGGAGACAAGCCCCGGGGAGGGCTCATGTCACTGCCGGTCGAGTTCCACGACATCGCGGGGCGCGTGAACAACTGGGGCCGCTGGGGGGCGGACGACGAGCGGGGGACGCTCAACCTGATCACCGACGAGGTCGTCCGCGCGGCCGCCGCCGAGGTCCGCACGGGGCGCCGCGTCCCCCTCGCCCTGCCCCTGCAACAGGACGGCGTGCAGACCGGGATGATCCCCGGGCGGGTCAATCCCCTGCACGTCATGGTGCAGATCAACCAGGAGCTGTTCGGGCCGGGCACGGTCGCGTGCAGCGACGACGCCGTGACCATGGGCCTGCAGGCGGCGACCCACTGGGACGCGCTGACCCACGTCTCGCACTCGGGCAGGCTCTACAACGGCCGCCCGGCCGGCACCATCACCGCGCACGGCGGGGCGGAGTTCGGCGGTATCGACAAGGCGCGGCACATCGTCTCGCGCGGGGTGCTCCTGGACGTCGCCCGCGCGCGCGGGACGGACCGGCTCCCGGGCGGGCATGCGGTCACTCCGGAGGATCTGGACGCGGCCGAGGAACTCGCCGGTACGCGCGTGCGGGCCGGCGACATCGTCCTCGTACGGACCGGGCAGGTGCAGGTCTGTCTCGCCGGTGACAAGCACGGATACGGGTTTCCGTCGCCGGGTCTGTCGATCCGGACGCCGGAGTGGTTCCACGCGCGCGAGGTGGCGGCCGTGGCGAACGACACGCTCACGTTCGAGATATTTCCGCCCGAGATCGAGAATCTCTGGCTTCCCGTGCATGCGCTGCACCTGGTGGAGATGGGGATGCCGCAGGGTCAGAACTGGAATCTCGAAGAGTTGTCCACAGCCTGTGGAGAAACAGGCCGCTACACGTTCCTGCTGTCGGCGATGCCCGAACCGTTCGTCGGCGCGACCGGGACACCGGTGGCACCGGTCGCGATCCTGTAGGTGATCCGGGGATGAGTCCGGCTGGCGACGCGACAGCGCCCGCCCCGAGCACCGCACCACGCGCCGCCATCCGACTCCGGCGTACCCTCCCCCGCTCTCGGCTTCTCCCCCACGCTCGGCTTCGTTCGCGCGGGGGGGACCACCATGAGCGGGAGGGACCCCCGTCGGTCCCTTTGCCCCTGAGAGAACCGACGCCGAATCGCGACCCGCACTCGTCGAGGGCTCCCGTCACCGAAACCCTCGTCGTCCCCTCGCGGCGAATCGCTGACCAACAGCGTGATCAACCCGTCACGTGACGTCAACACCCGTTCGGAGATTTATGACTTACGCCCTTTTTGACACAGGCACGCATGGAAGCACATCCGGGCGCGCCACCCCTCACCCCGACCCGAAAAGCCCGGCGCCGCTGCAACCGTGCCCCCGACCTGCCCCGCCCCCGACCCGACCTGCCCCGACCTCTGCGGAAACCGGCACAACCGGACCCGGTCGCCTCACACCGCCTCGTAGGCCAGCCCCTCGTACCCTTCGAAGCCCTCGTATCCGGAAGCCCGGCCGCCCCCGCATGCCACCGCGGCCGTCCGGGACTCGGCGCAGCTGTCCAGTTCGCACCAGATGTGCTTGCCGGCGCCCTCGGGGCTCCAGCCCCAGCGGTCGGCGAGGCCGTCGACGAGCGCCAGGCCGCGGCCGCCGGTCTCTTCGTCGTCCACCCACCGGGGCAGCGGGGCCCGTGTGCTGCCGTCGGCCACCTCCAGGCGAACGGTGGCCGGTTCGGCGGTCGGCTGGGGCAGGGACAGCCTCAGAACGGCCGGACAGCCGGTGTGCACCACGGCGTTGGTGACCAGTTCGGAGACGAGCAGGACCAGGGTCTCGGCAAGCGGTTCGTCGGCCTCTATACCGGACCCGGCGAGTCGTGAACGCGTCCATCTGCGGGCGCGCCCCACCTCCGCGGGGTCGGGCCGGATCTCCAGCTGCATTTGAAGCACCTGCACCGCTCACACCATCCGAACCGGTGGACACAAAGGCTCGCGCCTCACGAGGGCCACGATCGTAGCCATTTTCTGCATGACCAGAACAACAGCGAGGGCAGGGTTCACGGAACGTGATTCCCTTACCAACCAGCATGGTTGACGTACAGTCACCCCAACAAGCGCTTCGGGCATATTCCAGCGCGAAGGAGTACCCGTGCGGCATACTGTGCGACGCTCGTCGCGGGGGGTCGAACAGGCGGTGGAACAGGGCCTTCCCGCCGGGCGAGCAGCGGCGCGCACTGCTGGATCCGGAGCCGCCCCAGGGGCAACACCGGCACGACTCGCGCTCGGAACCACTCGCATCCCACACAAGGTACCGGAGCGGACCTTCGACTCCGGGACGTGACGAGTCACACCTGGGACACAAGGCGATATCAACGCTCAGTGATACCGGTATGCCACAATCCGCGACACGCGCGGCGGCCTGTTCACCGAGTCCGCAGCCCAGCGCCGTGTCCGTCCACCCCGGTTGACAGGTCCTGCGCCAAGAGCTCCTCACTCTCCGTGCCATCGCCCGCACGATGGGTTCGCACCCAGGCGCGCTTCAGATGCAGATGCACCTCCGCCTCCCAGGTGAAGCCCATGCCGCCGTGCACCTGAAGGCAGTTGCGGGCACCGCGCACGGCCGCCTCGTCGGCGAGCAGCCGGGCCGCGGCGATGTCCACGGGGTCGGCGGTGACGGCCGCCGCGTACACGGCGGCGCGGGCCACCTCCACGCGCACCAGCATCTGCGCACACAGGTGCTGTACGGCCTGGAAGGCGCCGATCGGACGCCCGAACTGCTCGCGGGTACGGGCGTGTTGCACCGCGAGCTCACAGGTGCGGGCGGCGCTGCCGAGCTGCTCGGCGGCGGTCAGGAGCACGGCCATCGAATCCGCCGTGCCCAGGGGGGTCGGCTTCGCGTGCAGGGGCGTGCGCGAACCCTTCGCCTCAGGCGGCCTCGCCGCGCCGCGCACGCCCGCCACCACCGCGGCCCCAGCCGCCTCCGGCACATGGTGCAGCGGCGTGAGCGGGTCCACCGACCGCACGGGTACTGCCCCATCCACATCCCCGCGCACGACGTCGGCCTGCGTCAGCCACTCCACCAGCCCGCTGCCGTCGACCGCCGCCACGACGACCGACCCGTCGGCCGCCCCCGGCACCGCGCCCGCCGCGAGATGCGTGGCCAGCAACGGGCCCGGCAGCAGGGCCCGTCCGGCCTCTTCGAAGGCCAGCACGGCCTCGGCCGGCCCGAGTCCGACCCCGCCGTCCGCCTCGGGCAGTCGTAGCGCGAAGAACCCCACCGCGCCCAGCTCGCGCCACAGCCCCCGGTCCAGGACGGGCGCTTCCACGGCCGCCCGGAGCGCCTCGCCGTCGAAGCGCCGCGCGAGCAGCTGCCGTACGGCGTCCCGCAAAGCCCGCTGTTCCTCGGTCAGTTGGAAGCGCACGTCAGCGTCCCTTCGGCAGCCCGAGGATCCGTTCGGCCACGATGTTGTGCTGGATCTGCGAGGTGCCGGCCGCGATGGTGTACGACAGCGACGACAGCCGGTCGAGCACCCAGGGCCGGTCCAGGTCGAGCGACTCGGCGCCCAGGACGTCGGCCGCGGCGTCGTACAGCTCCTGACGTGCGTGCGAGTACCTCAGTTTGAAAACCGAACCTCCCACGCCGGGCACCCCGCCCGACACCTCCGCCTCACTCACGTTCCACTGGGTCAGCCGCCACAGCGCCCGGAACTCCGCGTTCAGCCGCCCGAGTCGCCGCCGCAGCACCGGATCGTCCCAGCGTCCGTTCGCGCGCGCCTGCCGGGCCAGCTCCCCCAGTACGCGCCGACAGGCCACCACCTCGCCCACGAACGCCGTCCCCCGCTCGAACGACAGCGTCACCATGGTCACCCGCCAGCCGTCGTTCTCGTCCCCGACCCGGTTGGCGACCGGCACGCGCACGTCGTCGAGGAACACCTCGGCGAACTCGGCCGACCCCGCGAGCGTCCGCAGCGGCCGTACGGTGATGCCCGGCGCGTCCATGGGCATGGCCAGCCAGGTGATCCCACGGTGCCTGGGCGCCTCCGGGTCCGTCCGTACCAGCAGTTCGCACCAGTCGGCGACTTCGGCATGCGAGGTCCAGATCTTGGACCCGCTCACCACGTAGTCGTCGCCGTCCCTACGCGCGCGCGTGCGCAGGGCCGCGAGGTCGGATCCGGCGTCCGGTTCGCTGAAGCCCTGGCACCACACCTCCTCGCCGCGCAGGATGGGCGGCAGCCAGCGCGCCCGCTGCCCGGCCGTGCCCTCGGCCGCGATGGTCGGCCCCGCGTGCAGCAGCCCGACGAAGTTGGCCCCCACATAGGGGGCGCCCGCCTTTTCCGTCTCCTCCAGGAAGATCAGCCGCATGGTCGGGGAGGCGTCCCAGTGGACGTCGGCGTATCCGGCGTCGTACAGCATCCGCTGCCACCCGAGGTCGTAGGCCCGCCGGGCGGGCCAGTCGTCGGGGGACGGTTTCGGGGGCAGCGTGGGCAGCACCTTGCCCAGCCACTCCCGCAGACGCTCCCGGAAGTCCTCCTCCTCGGGCGTGTACGACAGGTCCATCAGCGGTCCAGGTCGAGATCCAGCATGCGGATCGCGTTGCCCCGCATCAGCTTGTACACCGTCTCGTCGTCGAGGCCCTTGACGTGGTCGAGGGCCACCTCCCTGGTGTGCGGGAAGGTGGAGTCGACGTGCGGATAGTCGGTCTCGAAGGTGGCGTTGTCCCGTCCCACGACGTCCAGCGAGGCGATGCCGTGCTTGTCGCGGAAGAAGCAGCAGTAGATCTGCCGGTAGTAGTACGTCGACGGCGGCTCCGGGATGGTGTCGCGGACGCCGCCCCAGGCACGGTGCTCCTGCCAGACGTCGTCGGCGCGTTCCAGGGCGTACGGGATCCAGCCCATCTGCCCTTCGGAGTAGGCGAGTTTGAGCGTCGGGAACTTCACGAGCACGCCGCTGAACAGGAAGTCCATCATCGAGGCCATGGCGTTGTTGAAGGACAGCGAGGCCTGGACGGCGGGCGGGGCGTCGGGAGACGCGGCCGGCATCTGCGAGGACGAACCGATGTGCATGTTGACGACCGTCCCGGTCTCCTGGCAGACCGCGAAGAAGGGGTCCCAGTAGCCGGAGTGGATGGACGGCAGCCCCAGATAGGTGGGGATCTCGGAGAAGGTCACCGCCCGCACTCCGCGGGCCGCGTTCCGCCTGATCTCCGCGACCGCGAGGTCGATGTCCCACAGCGGGATCAGGCACAGCGGGATGAGCCGGCCGCCGCTGTCCCCGCACCACTCCTCGACCATCCAGTCGTTGTAGGCGCGCACACAGGCCAGCGCGACCTCCTTGTCGTGCGCCTCGGCGAAGGTCTGTCCGCAGAAGCGCGGGAAGGTCGGGAAGCAGAGGGACGCCTCGACGTGGTTGAGGTCCATGTCCCTGAGCCGCTCGGCGGGGTCCCAGCAGCCCGGCCGCATCTCCGCGCGCGTGATGCCCTCCAGGGTCATCTCGTCGCGGTCGAAGCCGACGGCGGCGATGTTGCGCTTGTACGGGAACTTCAGGTCCTCGTAGATCCACCAGTCGGTGGGCGGGCCGTCCGGGTCCATGGTGATCTGGTACTTGCCGCCGACGTAGGCGAGTTCGCCGATCCCGGCGGTGAGGGGCTTGGGGCCGCGGTCGCGGTACTTCTTCGGCAGCCAGGTCTCGAAGAGGTGCGCGGGTTCGATCACATGGTCGTCGACGCTGATGATGCGGGGCAGTTCGGTCATGGGTCCCCTCCGCGGAGATACGGATCTGATGCTCCGTCAGATAGCGCGCTGAGGGAAGGCTAGTCCCGCACCCCTGGACCGACAAGGCACCGAGCCCTACGCTCACCCCACTATCTGACTAGCCGTCAGCTGAACAGGGGGCCGACGTGACCGACACCGCGCACGCGCTCAGCACCTCCCGCACCCTCTGGGACCTGCTCGTCCGCCGCGCCGACCGCACCCCCGAGCACCCCGTCCTGCTCCAGGACGACCGCTCGGTGAGCTTCGGTGCGCTGCGTGACCGCGCCGAGCGGGCGGCGGCCGGTCTGTACGGCATGGGGGTGCGCCCCGGCACGGTCGTCGCCTGGCAGCTCCCCACCCGCATCGAGACGGCGGTGCTGTCCTTCGCGCTGGCCCGCCTGGGTGCCGTACAGACGCCGCTCATCCCGTTCCTGAGGGACCGCGAGGTCGGCTTCGCGCTGCGGGAGTCGCGGGCCGAGTACCTCGCCGTACCGGGCGAGTGGCGCGGCTTCGACCACACGGAGATGGCCCGCCGGCTCGGCGCGAAGGGGGTCTTCGAGGCGTACGACGATCTGCCCGACGGCGATCCGGCCGTGCTGCCCCCGCCGCCGGCGCAGGGCACGGAGGTCCGCTGGATCTACTGGACCTCCGGCACGACCTCGGAGCCCAAGGGCGTCCTGCACACGGACCGTTCGCTGATCGCGGGCGGCTCCTGCCTGGCGCACGCCCTGCGGCCCACCGCCGGGGACGTGGGGTCGATCGCGTTCCCGTACGCGCACATCGGCGGCCCCGACTACATGGTGATGCTGCTGCTGTACGGCTTCCCCGCGGTGCTGGTCGAGCAGTTCGCGCTGCCTCAGGCGCTGGCGGTGTACCGCAGGCACGGGGTGACGCTGGCGGGCGGATCGACGGCGTTCTACTCGATGTTCCTGGCCGAGCAGCGCAAGCAGCCGGACACGCCGGTCGTGCCGACCCTGCGGCTGCTGGCCGGCGGTGGGGCGCCGAAGCCGCCGGAGGTCTACCACGCCGTCGTACGCGAGATGGGGGTGCAGCTCACCCACGGCTACGGGATGACCGAGGTCCCGATGATCACGATGGGGGCGCCGGACGACACGCCCGAGAACCTGGCCACCACGGAGGGCCGCCCGCCGGACGGCATGGAGATACGGATCGTCGACGGGGAGGTGCGGCTGCGCGGGGAGGCCGTGTGCCGGGGCTATCTGGATCCTGCGCAGACGGCGGAGGCCTTCGACGCGGAGGGCTTTCTGCGCACCGGCGACCTCGGGCATCTGACGGAGAGCGGGCATCTGGTGCTCACCGGCCGCCTCAAGGACGTGATCATCCGCAAGGGCGAGAACATCTCGGCCAAGGAGATCGAGGACCTGCTGCACCGGCATCCGGCGGTCGCGGACGCGGCGGTGATCGGGCTGCCGGACGCCGAACGCGGTGAGCGGGTCTGCGCGGTGGTCGAACAGCCGTCGGGGGCCGACGCGTTGACCCTGGAGGCGGTGACGTCGCATCTGCGCGCGGAAGGGCTGTCCGTGCACAAACTGCCGGAGCAGTTGGAGGTGGTGGACGCCCTTCCGCGGGGCGAGACGCTGCGCAAGGTGCTGAAGTACAAGCTGCGGGAACGCTATTCGGGCACGGTGAAGTAACGGGCGAAAGCGGGCACGATCTCCACCTCGCTCACCTTGCCGTCACCGTCCGTATCGAGGGCGCCGGCCGCGGAGTGCGCGATGTTCTCCGGCACGCCGAGTACCTTCAGGACGCGTGCGGTGTCCGCGACGGTGGCGGCTCCGTCGCCGTCGGTGTCCGCCACGGCGATGGCGGCGTGCAGGAACGGGCGGGCGATCTCGGCGAACCGGTCCGGGTTGTCACGCAGTCGCTTGACCGCGCCGTTCACGAACTCCTCGCGGGTGATCCGCTGGTCACCGTCCCGGTCCGCAATCCCGGCCATGCCCTGCCAGAAGGCCTCGGCGCCGACGTACAGCGCCTGCCCCTTGTCGGACCGGGCCGCGGTGCCGAACTCCGCGAGCAGCGCCTTGGCCGCACCGCTGAAGTCCTCGCGGTCGATGTAACCGTTGCCGTCCTGGTCGAAGGTGGCGAACCGGGCCGCAATCCTGCGCTCGTACTCGCTGCTGACCATGTCTTTTCGGGCCGCCTCACGTCATCTCGGGGTGCATCTCGCACGGAGCGTACGACGTCGGGGGCGGTCCCGGAGCGGGAAACCGACGGTTGTGCCAAGACCGGGGGAATTCTGGAACAACGATGTGAACGACGTGGCAGAGGTCACGCCGAGAGGGGACGCGTCTCGTCGGACGTCGCGGACGGCAGATCCGCGTGCACGTCGAACAGCCTGCGCACGCCCAGCGCGCCGAGGACGCGGTTGACATGGGAGCCGTCGGCCGCCCCCTGAGCCGGAAGTATCAGACGGAGCCGTCCCTGGCAGGAGCGCAGCAGACGGCGGGCGGCGATGAGCACGCCGACACCGCTGGAATCGCAGAACCAGACCTCGGAGAGGTCGAGGACGAGACTGTGGCGGCCCTCGGCCACCAGGTCGTGCACCCGCTGACGCAACACGGGTGACGTCACCAGGTCCAGCTCGCCCGACACCTGGAGCACGGCCCATCGGCCCTGCTCGCCGCCGGTCACATTGAACGCCACCACCATGCCCTTCGCTCGCCGAAACGGAAGCAACCCCTACGCTTCCTCGCAGCGCGGCTGCCCAGCGGCCGTTCCCTGAAACACCTCACTGAAAACGAAACCCGAACGAAAAAGGCTCGTTTCAGTCGCATTCGATCCTGTTCGATCAGGCCTGAGCGCATGGTGACGGGGTAGACGCGGCGTAAGTCCACTATCACCAGCGGCTTGTCGGGGAGCGCACATTGCCACAAAGGGGCGTGCGCTGTCGGACGTGCCGACTACATTCGAGGTGGCGACGGACACACGCCGGACACCGGGACGGAGCACGGGGAGGGGGCCACATGGCGAAGAAGGACGCACCGCCCCGCTGGGACCGCAAGATGCAGCAGCGCCTCGCCCGCGGTGAGGCCGCCGCCCTCGGTGAGCTCTACGACCGGTTCGCCTCCCTCGTGCACGGCCAGGCCCACCGCGTACGC
>NZ_JBQQCE010000114.1:0-22404 GCF_052245645.1 Streptomyces sp. KR55
CCTTGACGTTGAGGCCCTTACGCCCCGTCAGCCAACGTAGGTATTTTTCAGGAAACATACGGGATTGGGCGTTTTGTCTGCCAAAAGCCACAAAAGACGCCTACAGTTAGCGACTGTCAGTGACCGGCTCATCTCGGGCTGTGTCTCTCGAGAAACGGAGAGGTAATGCGCAAGTACCAGAAGGCCGCAGTCGTCGTGGCCATGCTCGGCAGCGTCAGCTTCCTGGGCGCCGGCGTCGGCCACGCTAACGGCGGAGACGACAAGTTCAAGCTCAGCAACGACCAGCAGCAGGCGTGCTCCGCGAACGAGTCGTACCAGGGCCTCATCGGCATTGACGACGTCAACGTTGGGGTCGGTGCCATCCTCGGCTTCTCGCACCAGGACAACAGCGAGAAGAAGTCTCTGGAGTGCAGCCAGGCCTTTGTTCTTGGCGGCGGCAAGGGCTGATCACTGATCAGCTGATCCAGGCAGGTCTCGGGGCTCGCGCACTCAGGTGTTCGAGCCCCGGGACCTGCCGTCTGGCTTTTCTGCTGGCCCAAGCGTCCGGAACGCCTCCGCCGTCCAGTGACGGGGAGGCGACCGTAAAAGGAAAAGGTAGATGCTCAATTCGAAGAAGATCGCAGCGGTGGCGGGACTCCTGGGCAGCTTCGCTGTGATCAGTGTCGGAGCCGTTCAGGCCTCCCCGGTTGAAGGCCCCGGCAAGTGCGTCAACGACGGCAAGGGGCACATTCGCTGCGTGCAGCCGAGCAAGTACCGGCTCACCACCGACAAGGCCGGAAACGTCCACCTTGTCAACAAGTCAACGCAGGCTTGCTCCACTTCGAGCAGCCAGGTCACCTGCATCGACAGCACCGTGATCCCTGGCTAGTGGTCCTGACGTCCGGCGGCCCAAGCCTTTCGTCAAGAAGCTCATGCAATTGGGGCGTTTCGCACACAAAAGGCCGAAAAGGTCGCCTACAGTTGGCGACTGTCGGTGACCAGTTCATCACGAACTGTGTCAACTCGAGAACGGAGAGGTAATGCGCAAGTACCAGAAGGCCGCAGTCGTCGTGGCCATGCTCGGCAGCGTCAGCTTCCTGGGCGCCGGCATCGGCCAGGCTTCGGACGGGGACGAGAAGGTCAAGCTGGAGAACAAGCAGACCCAGTCGTGCGAGGCGAACGAATCGGGTTACGGGCTCATCAAGATCGACGACGTCAACATCTCGCTCGCCCTCCTCGGCTACTCGGGCCAGGACAACAGCGAGAAGAAGTCTGTGACCTGCAGCCAGAACTTCCTCCTCGGTGGCAACGGTTCCTGATCAGGTGACCCAGGCAGGTCTCGGGGCTCGCACCCAGGTGTTCGAGCCCCGGGGCCTGCCGTCTGGCTTTTTGCCGGCCCAAGCGTCCGGAACGCCTCCGCCGTCCAGTGGCGGGGAGGCGACCGTAAAGGAAAAGGTAGATGCTCAATTCGAAGAAGATCGCGGCGGTGGCGGGACTCCTGGGGAGCGTTGCTCTGATGGGAGTCGGAGCCGTCCAGGCCTCCGCCGTTGAAGGCCCCGGCAAGTGCGTCAACGACGGCAAGGGCCACATTCGCTGCGTGCAGACGACCAAGCACCGGTTCACCACCGACAAGCTCGGAAACGTCGAACTCGTCAACGAGTCGACGCAGACTTGCCCCACTTCGGAGAACCAGGTCACCTGCGCCAGCAACGTCGTCGTCCCTGGCAAGAAGTCCTGACGTCCCACCGAGGCAGCCGAGACGCCCTTGCTCACCCGGGCACTCGTCGCGCAAGTCCCCCTGGACGGCGGAGGATGGCCGGGACCCGGTACCGGGTCCCGGCCATCCCCGTGTCTCCCGGCCCCGCAGCGTGGAGCAGCCATGGCCACAGTTCCTCTCATGAGAACCATCTGACCGCCTGTCAGCTCACTCCGCATCTCGGGGTACGCCAAACGGGAGGCGTCGCACTCGCGGGCGGTCAGCCACGGTTCCGGCCCGCCCCCTTGAGGAACCGGCGCCGCACCTCGCGGGCGTATTCGGTGTTCTTGGCCGCTCGTTGCCGTGATTCCTCCGCGCGGCGTTCCAGCCACTCCTGCCGCTGTGCGGCGAACTCGGCCATGCGGGCGTCGCGCTGCTCGTACATGGCCTTGCGCAGGTCGTCCAGGCGGCTGCGGTCGGGGGTCGGGAGGTCCTTCAGCGAAGGGCCTTCCGGGCGGCGCGGGAGGCGCTGCTCGACGGGGAGGACGTCGAAACGGGGGCCGGGCAGGGTCTGGTACCAGTAGGCGGTCGAGGCCCAGTCGTCCGACAGGTGGTTGGCGTGGCCGTGCTCCATGGTGACCTTGATGCGCTCCTCGAAGCGGACCGGGTCGGCCAGGTGCCACCGGTAGCTGATCTGGTAACCGGGGACGTCGTCCTCGTGGATGATGGTGCCCTGGAAGGGGTAGTTGATCTTCTGCATGCCCCAGCCGTGGCTGAAGTAGTCCTCGCCGCCGGTGCCGTGCATGCTGGGTGGCCAGCTGGTGCTGCCGTCGGGCAGGAAGTCGTCGTCGATCCAGATCATGTCGTCGCCCTCGCCCCACCACGTTTCGGTGAAGTGGGTGACCGTGTGGTTGCAGCCGATGTAGTTGCCGGCGCCCTCGGTCTCCAGGATGACGTAGTTGTCCTTGCCGTCCAGGTTGGGGACCTGGGTTTCCAGGCTGTTGACCTGGAGGTCCGGGCCCCAGCCGTCGCACGGGTTGTTGCGGCGCCACTGGGCGTGGAAGTAGAGGGTGTCCTCGGGCAGGTCCTCGGCGTAGAGCTCGTAGTCGACGTAGAAGTACTGCATGTACGCCGCCTCGCCCTGGTTCTCCACCTCGATGCGGGCCCGGCGGTTGAACGGCATGGGGAGGAAGCAGTTGAAGGCGGCGGGACCGCCGAACCTGCGCTCGGAGTCCTCCTTGACCGAGACGGTGAAGGGCAGGGACTGGAAGCTCGCCGGCATCGAGTTTCCGACGCAGAAGAAGTCACCGAGGGGTGCGACGACGCTGGGATGCTCCTGGTCGTCCCAGTACATGCGGATGATGACCTTGCGGTAGTAGTCGGGGTCGTTGACCTCCCAGTTGTAGCCGAGGGCGTTGTTGAACTCGACCATCGCGGTGCCGGCCTGCCGGGCGTCGAACAGGCCGGGCCCCAGGATGAGCCGGCAGCCCTGGACGAACCAGAGGTGGGTGATGGCTCCGGGGCCTTCGAGGTCGGCCAGGACGGCCGTCTCGCCCGGCAGGACGACGAACGCGTCCTCGTTCAGGCCGGTGTGGTCCCAGCTGGCCACACGGGCCGAGCGGGCACGACGTCGCTTGGCGGCCCGGCCGAGCAGGTCGTCGCCGAGGGAGAAGGAGGGCACAGACACGGGCATGGCATGCGTCTTTCGGTGAGGTGGGGTAGGCCGTGGCGGGGCAGGGGTCGACGCGGTGGCGGGCCGTCTCAGGGCGGTTTGTCGCGGCGGTGGTCACCTGAGGCAGAGGGCACAGTCCGGCTGCGCCCGGGTGGGGGCGATGGACGCGTTCCCGGCGCGCCGCGGCGGGTCGGCCGGCGCCTCGCCGATGACGACGGCGGTCATGATGATCGCTCCGGTTCCGGCCGCTTGTCGTGGATCTGCAGTCCGGCGAGGTCCCATGCCTCGACCGTGTACGGAGCCGGAGTGGTGCCGCTTGCCGTGGCCCGCAGGCGCCACGGGGCGCCGCCGACCGGATAAAGGCGCAGGGCGAGTGCCTGACCCTCGGCCGTGAACACCTCGACGACGGAGTGGTCGAGCACGATCCGGAGATCCACCGGCCCCGCCTGCGCGGGCAGCCGCCAACTGCCGTCCTTGGCCCGCGGGTCCAGCGAGGCGTGGGACCGGTCGACGACCACCCCGCCCGTTGCCGGATCGCGGGTGATGTCCAGGTACTCGCTGCCGGTCGCGTCGGTGATCAGCCGCAGTCCTCCCGTGGCTCCGAGCCGGGCGGTGATGTCGCAGACGGGTCCGATCTCCCCCAGGTCGGCAGGCTGATCCGCGCGGGCCTCGCCCGTGGCGCAGACCCGCCGCCGGCGGCGCAGCCGGTCGATCTCCCGCGCGGGCTGTTGCAGGACGGTCCCGTCGTGGCCGAGGGCCAGTTCGCGCGGCAGGGACAGCATCCCCGCCCATCCCACTTCGTCCGTCCACTCGCTGGGGGCGCCGACCCGCTCCTCGTCCCGCGCCTCCCAGATCCAGGCCCACATCAGCCAGCGGCCGTCGGGGGCCGGCAGCAGTGCCGGGGCGTAGAGGTCCGGACCGTGGTCGAGACGTTGAGGTGAGTCGGCGGCGAATGTTCCGTTCTCCTCACGTCCGGGCCAGGCCGCCGTGCACAAGGCCCCTTCCTCCGGGTCCCAGGCGCTGACCAGCACCGCGCCGCGGCCGTCGCCGAAGTGCGCGTACTGGGCGCATTCCCAGCCTTCCTCGGTGTTACCACCGCCGGGCAGCGACTCGGGTGCGCGGGCCAGGAAGATGCCCTGGTACGCCCAGTCGGTGAGGTCGGTCGAGGAGTACTGCACGGCTGCACCGCGTCCGTCGGCGAGGCCGGCGCCGACGAGCATGCGCCAGCGCCCCCCGTTCTCGGGGTCTCGCCACACGTACGGATCGCGGAACATGTGGGTGCCGGGCGGCGGTTCGGGGATCAGCAGACTCTCCCGCTTCCTGAACGTCGTACCGCCGTCGTCGGAGACCGCCGAGGTCACCGGCTGGTACCAGCGCTCGGGGTGTTTGGCGGAGTAGAAGGCGGTGAGGCGGCCGTCGTGCGCGACCGCGTTGCCCGACCACACTCCTTCCGTGTCCTCGCCGCCGGGGGTGGGAGCCAGGGCGATGGGCAGGAGTTCCCAGGTGAGGAGGTCGGGGCTGCGGAAGTGGCCCCAGTGCATGTCGGCGTGGCGGGGTCCGTGCGGGTTGTACTGGAAGTAGACGTGGTAGTGGCCGTCGTGGAAGACCAGGCCGTTGGGGTCGTTGAGCCAGTTCGCGGGCGGGCGCAGGTGGAGCGCGGGGAAGTGCGGGTCGGGCGCGGCCGGGGTCTCAGCCATGGGTGCGCTCGTCGTAGCGGCGGCGGAGGGCGGCGGCCTGCTTGATGTTGGCCTCGGACTCCTGCAGGGAGCGTTCGCCGCGCTGCCGGGTGCGCTCGGCGAGATGCTCCATGTGGCGTTGGTAGCGGGCCTGGTACTTCTCGCGCATTATGGCGATCTCCTCGGCGACCGTGCCGGTGCGTGGTGCGGCGGCGGGCATCGGCTGGGCGGCGGGGCGCACCGGCAGGCGCTGCTCCAGGGGCAGGATGGTCGCCTTCGGGGAGGGCAGGGTCTGGTACCAGTAGGCGGTGGAGGCCCAGTCGTCGGCGAGGTGGTTGCCGTGGCCGTGCTCGACAGTGACCCGGACGCGCTCGGTGAAGCGGACCGGATCGGCCACGTGGAAGCGGTAGTTGACGGAGTATCCGGGCACGTCGGCCTCGTGGACGATCGCACCGTGGTAGAGGTAGGCGTTCTTCTGCATCCCCCAGGCGTGGTTGAAGTAGTCCTCGGTTCCGGTGCCGTGCAGGGAGGGTGGCCAGCTGGTGGAGCCGTCGGGCAGGAAGTCGTCGTCGATCCAGATCATGTCGTTTCCCTCGCCCCACCAGCTGCCCTGGCGGTGGTGCACGGAGAGGTTGCAGCCGACGTAGTGACCGGTTCCTTCGGTGTCGAGGATGACGTAGTTGTCCTCGCCGGTGAGGTCGGCGATGTTGACCTCGGGGCTGTTGGTCTGGATGTCGGGGGCCCAGCCGTTGCAGGGGTTGCTGCGATTCCAGCGGGCGTGGAAGTAGAGGGTGTCCTCGGGGAGCCGGTCGGGCAGCAGCTCGTAGTCGATGTAGAAGTACTGCTGGATCGGCAGGTCGTTCTCGTTGACCAGCTCGATCCTCGCCCGCTTGTTGAACGGCATCGGCGCCCAGCAGTTCAGTGCCGCGCTGCCGCCGAAGATCAGGGACTCCTCGGGCTTGGCGGATACGGTGAACAGGGCCGACTGGTAGCTGTTGGGCAGGCAGTGGCCGATGCCGAAGAAGTCACCGAGCGGGACGAGGACGGCCGGCTCCTCCTCGTCGTCCCAGGTGATGCGGATCAGGACCTTGCGGTAGTAGTCGGGGTCCGGCTCCTCCCAGTTGACGCCGAGCGCGTTGTGGATCTCCATGACGGGGGCGACGGTGTCGGCCTCCAGTGGGTCGATCAGGCCGGGGCCGAGGGTACGGCGGCAGAACTGGGTCATCCAGATGTGGGTGATCCGTCCGGGGCCTTCGAGGTCCGCGAGGACCCGGGTGGAGTGGGCGGGCGTGGTCCAGTAGTCCTGGTTGCGGCCGCGCTGGTCCCAGCTGGAGACGCGGGCGGTGCGGTCCGCGGTGGGGCGGGTGAGACGGTCGAGGGACAAGGGCATGACGGAGTGATCCCTTCGGTGATGATGTGTCGCTGAGATCGGACGGTGGGGGACTGGCCTCCCCAGCGTCGGCCGGGGGCTGTCGGGGCGGGGGCTATCGGGGGTCGCAGCCGCACGATGCGCGGTAGACGACGCGCGGTGCGAGGCGGATGACCTGGCCGTCCTCGCAGGTGTCGCCGTTGACTCGCCGCAGCAGCAGAGCCATGGCGGTGGCACCTACGTCGAAGGCGGGCTGGACGACGGTGGTGAGACGGGGTTCGAACAGGCCGGACTGCGGGAAGCCGTCGAAGACCGCGAGCCTGAGGTCGTGCGGAACCCGCAGGCCGAGTTCCGCGGCGGCCTCCATGACACCCACGGCCGTTTCCGTGCTGGCGCAGGCGAACACCTCCGGCCTCCGCTCGCCGCTGAGCATGCGGTGGGCCAGGACGCGGGTTTCCGCGGCCAGCCCCGAGCCGGTGATCACCAGCTCGGGATCCGGCTCGATGCCCGCTGCCGTGAGCGCCTGCATGTAGCCGCGGTGGCGCTCGGCCATGGTGGATACGGCGAGGTCACCGGCGGCCAGGGCGATGCTGCGGTGTCCGTGCCCGAGCAGGTGCTCCACCAGCTCGCGCATCGGCGTGGTGTTGTCCACCCCGACCTGATCGCCGAACCCGGGATCGCCGAGCCGGTCCAGGATCACCACGGGCGTACCACTGCGCTGTACGGCCTCGGTCTCCCGGCCCGTGGATCGGGCGGCCGGGGCGACGATGAGGCCGTCCACCCGACGAGCGGCGAGCGCCTGCACCGAGCGCGTCTCCTGGGCCGGATCCTCCCCGGAGTGCGCGAGCAGCAGGGTGTATCCCGCCTGGGCCGCCTCGTACTCGACGCCCCTGACCATGTCGGCGAACGTGGGCTGTCCGGCATCGGAGACGACCAGCCCGATGGAATCCGTGCGCGAGCGGCGTAGCGACCGGGCGAGCGTGTCCTGGCGGTAGCCGGTCTGCTCGATGGCCTTCAGCACCCTCTCCCGGGTCCTGTCCGCCACCGGCCGGGTCCCGTTCACGACATGCGAGACCGTCGAGATGGACACTCCGGCGAGCTGTGCCACATCGACGATGGTGACCACGCACAACTCCCTCTATCGAAACGTTTGCGCGAAACGTTTGCGCAGATTCTTGCTCCGGGCTCGGAAGACTGTCAAGGCATTCGAGATGTCGGCCGGTGTCCAGGCCGCTCTCCGAAAAGCGCCGTCTCAGTTCGGGCAGCCGCAGGACTCGCGGTAGGTGATCTCGGGCGCCAGCCGGACGGAGCGATAGCTGGGCTTCGCCTCGCCCTCCAGGCGGCCGAGCAGCAACTGCATGGCGGTGCTGCCGATTTCGTACGCGGGCTGGGTGACGGTGGTGATCCGGGGATGGAACAGGTCTGCGTTCGGGAAGCCGTCGAAGGTGGCGAAGGCGAAGTCGCGCGGCGTCTGCAGGTGCAGGTCGCTCGCCGCCAGGAGCACCCCGATGGCCGCTTCGGTGCTCGCCGCGACCACGGCGGTGGGCCGGCCCGGCGCCTCGAAGAGATCTGTGGCCTGCCGGCGGACATCGGGCGCGAGCCCGCTGCCCATGAGGACCAGCGAATCGTCGACGTCGATGCCCGCCTCGTCGAGCGCCTCCAGATAACCCTGGCGCCGCTCGGCAATGGTCGACACCGCGGCGTCTCCTGCGGCCAGCGCGATGCGCCGGTGACCATGCTCGACGAGGTGCAGCACCACCTCGCGCATGGGGGCCGCGTTCTCCACGCCCACCTGGTCGGCGCGGATTCCGCCCAGCCGGTCCATCAGCACCAGAGGGGTTCCCCGCTGCTGGATGTCCGCCATCTCCTTGCGGTGGGACCGGCCGACCGGCGCGATGATCAGCCCGTCCACCCGGCGGTCGGTCAGCGCGTGCAGGGCCCGCAGTTCCCGCGCGGGATCCTCACCCGAATTCGCGAGCAGCAGTGTGTGGCCGGCGGCGGCCGCCTCGTACTCGACACCCCGGACCATTTCCGCGAACGCGGGCTGGGTCACGTCCGACACGACGAGGCCGATCGAGTCGGTACGTGACCGGCGCATGGCGCGGGCAATGCTGTCCTGTCGGTATCCGGTTGCGTGAATCGCTTCCTCGACACGCTTCCGGGTGTCCTCGCGGACCTGACGCGTTCCGTTGAGGACATGGGACACGGTGGACGTGGACACTCCCGCCAGACGTGCGACATCGACGATCGTTGCCACGAGCTTTCTCCACCTACTTGATCGAAACGTTTACGCAACGATGGCATGCAGGCGTGGTGGCGTCAACGGCCGGACGCGCTGCCCTGCCTGGATGTGCGGTCTTACCGTAGAGGAAATCTCGTTGGCACAGCCTTGACACGGGAATCGGCCCGAGTATCTTTCATCGAAACGTTTGCCTCCGCGGTCGGTACTGGCCGACGCGATGACGGCGTCCGCGACCCTCGTGGTCGTCCCCCGACCGGTCGGCCATGTGGCCTTCCGGCGCCAGGTCGTCTCCGGCACGACCGCGGGAACGCCCCGCTGAGCCGATGAGAGGAGCCGCTCCCCACGACCGTGCACCCGGTGCGGATCACCCGCCCGCCCCATCCCTTCGTCCAGGAGCCGAAATGAACCGAGGGACATCACCGATCTCACGCCGCAGTGTCCTGGCAGGGCTGACCGCTGCTCTGACCTCGGCCGCGTTCGCCGCGACCGCACGGCAGGGCACCGCGCAGGCCGCCACCGCCGCAGCGCCGCGTACGCGTCCCCTCCACCCGCCCTACCACTCCATCGTCGGCCTTCTCTGACCGTCCGCCGACCTCGGCCGGCTCCGGGCGTCCGCCACCCCGAGGGTGAACAGCTGAATCCGCGTCAGGCCCCGCCACCCGGTTGCCTGGCCCAAGTCGCCGTCCGCCTCTCACCTGCCGACCGCGATGCCCAGTCGTACGACTTCCCGCGGGCCGGACGCATCCGCCGAGCCGCCCACAGGGCGGCCGATCCCCTCAGCGACGTCCGCGTCGTGTTTCCCGCCACCTGTCCCACGGTGCCGCGCCGCCTCGCGAACTCCCATGCCACCAGGAAGGGTTGACCAGCCTTGCCCACAGTCTTCGACGTCACGACATGGACCCACTCCGCCGATCCGTCCATCACCTGCTACACCGACATCGGCGCCCTGATCAACGACATCATCGCCCGGATCAAGCAGGACCAGCCCGACCAGGCCGCGAAGCCGGGGGCGGTCATCTACATCCCGCCCGGCGACTACCCCCTCAGAACGAGAGTCACCGTCGACGTCAGCTACCTGACCATCAAGGGGTCGGGGCACGGCTTCACTTCGTCGAGCATCCGGTACAACACGCCCGACACGTCGAACTGGCACGAGCTGTGGCCGGGAGGAAGCCGTATCAAGGTCCAGAACACGGACGGCAACGGCGAAGCCTTCCTTGTGTCGCGGAGCGGGGACCCGCGGCTGAGCTCGGTCGTGTTCAAGGACTTCTGCCTCGACGGGCTGAGCTGCAGCCCCCACCAGAACTCCTACCTGAACGGAAAGTACGGCATCAAGGTCAACACCGCCAACGACGCATTCAGGATCGAGGGGATGGGCTTCGTCTATCTCGAACACGCGGTGACAGTGCGCGATGCCGACGCGCTCAGCATCAGCGGAAACTTCATCGCCGAATGCGGCAGCTGCATCGAACTCGTCGGCTCGGGCCAGGCGACGAAGATCACCGACAACCTCATAGGGGCCGGCCACGTCGGATTCTCCATCTTCGCGGAACAGCACGAGGGCCTTCTGATCACCGGCAACAACATCTTTCCGCGCGGAAAGAGCTCCGTCCACTTCAAGAACGTGAACCGGTCGTCGATCACCGCCAATCGTCTGCACTCCTTCTACCCCGGAATGATCGACTTCGAGGGCGTCAACAAGGAGAACCTGATCAGCGGCAACCACTTCCGGCGCGAGGTGGAGCCGTGGCCCCCGATGCAGTCGTACAACAACGGCAAGGACGACCTGTACGGGCTGATCCACCTGCGCGGCGACAGCAACATGGTCTCCACGAATTTCTTCGCCCTCAATGTCGCAGCGGGCGCGATCACGCCCCCAGGAGCGACGCCGGTCGTCATCCGTGTCGAATCCGGAGACGCGAACCACATCTCGAACAACCGGGCCGTCACCAATGTCGCGGCAAAGGCGGTGCTGCTCGCCTCCACGACGACGGCGACCAAAGTCCTGGACAGTGCCACGGCCTCCGAATTCCAGGCCGACACGCAGAACCACACGTTCCGTGCCACGCCTTGATTCCACCCCGCACCCGAGATCCGTCATCAACAAGTCCGCTTTCAACCTGATGTGGAGCAAGTCATGGAGAACGGAAACGGGAACACCACACCTGGCGTCGCGGGCCTGCCACGCCGGAACGTACTGAAGCTCGGCGGTCTTGCCGGGCTCGGCCTGCTGGCCGCCACTGCCTGCGGCGCCGGTGGCACGAGCGCCGGCTCTTCGGGTGGCTCCGGGGCCCTCCGGGTGCTGTGCGAATCCGGCGGCAAGCAGGAACTGCTGAAGATCGCTGAGCTGTTCAAGAAGAAGACCGGCAGTTCGGTGACGTTCGTCGAGCTTCCCTACGACGGGCTGTTCAACCGGCTGCTCAGCGAATTCAGTTCCGGAGCGGTGAGCTTCGACGTCGCGGCCCTCGACGCGATCTGGTTGCCCACGTTCGCCGAAGGCGTCCTGCGCCCCCTCGACGAACTGTTCACCGCGGACGTCAAGAAGGATCTGTTCCCCTCCCTCGTCCAGGGCGCCCAGGTCAAGGGCACGTATCTGGGCATGCCTGCCTGGACCAACGCCGAGATCCTCTTCTACCGGAAGGATCTGTTCGAGGACTCCAAGGAACAGACAGCCTTCGAGAAGGAGTACGGATATCCGCTCGCTCCGCCGACGAACTGGAAGCAATTCTCCGACGCGGCGGCCTTCTTCACCCGCGACACCGAGGGCAAGAACGCCCTCTACGGCACCGATGTGAAGGGGGCGGTCGAGACCGAGTGGCTCGCCCATGTCCTGCAGGCCGGCTCGCCGGGGGCGGTCCTCGACGACCGGGGCAAGGTGATCATCGACAACCAGCAGCACGTGGACGCTCTGCGCTTCTACAGCGACCTCAACAACAAGGCCAAGGTCAGCCCCCCTGGCGCGAAGCAACTCGACTGGGGAGGCGCGCAGAACCTGTTCAACCAGGGCAAGACCGCGATGATGCGGTTCTGGGCACATGCCTTCCCGCTGATCCCGAAGGACTCACCGGTCCACGGCAAGGTGGGCGCGGCCCCCATGATCGCCGGTGCCGATGGCATCGCCGGCATACCGGGTCCCTGGTACCTGTCCGTGCCGCAGGCCACCAAGAAGGCCGACCTCGCGACGGAGTTCGTCAGGTTCTGCTACGACAACAACGCGCTCGGCATCCAGTCCTCGCTCGGCCTCGCCGCCCGTACCTCGGCGTTCGAGGAGTACCAGGACAAGCCCGGCCACGAGCACTTCAAGCCACTGGTGCAGACCCTGTCCGCGTCTGCGACCCGCTCCCGCCCGGCGACTCCGAAATGGCAGCAGATCGTCGACACCGTGCTCGTGCCCACCATCCAGAAGTCGCTGACACCGGGCGCCGACTACGAGGCACTGCTGAAGGGGGCCCGCTCCGATGTCGAGCGTCTCATCGGATAGCCGCAAGCGTCCGCGGACGGTGCTGCCGCCGTCCGACGCAGCCGCCGGACGGCCTCGCAGGCATCAGCCTCGAGCAGTGCGACTCACCGACAGAGGATTCGCCCTGCTGCTGATGGCGCCGGCCGCTCTCTTCCTGACGGCCTTCGTGCTCTGGCCGCTGGCACGCCTGGTCGTCGACAGCTTCTACGACATCTCCCCGATGGCCGGTGAGCGCCGTTTCGTGGGACTTGGCAACTATCACGAAGCCTTCGAATCCGCCGAGTTCATCAGCGCCTCACTGCGCACCGCGGTGTACACGGCTCTTGTCGTCAGCGCCGAGTTCGTGCTCGGCCTGGCGGCCGCCCTCATGTTCAACGCCCTCGGGCAACGCTCCCGGGTGCTCCGCACGGTGTTCCTCTACCCCCTCATGATCGCGCCAGTGGTCGCCGGTCTGCTGTGGCGCTTCCTGATGATCGACAACTTCGGCATCGTCAATGAGCTGCTCACCGGCATCGGAGTCATCGACGACCCGGACGCCCTCGGCTGGCTCAGCGACCCCGACGTCGTCCTGTTCTCGGTCGCCCTTCCCGACATCTGGCTGACCACGTCCTTCATGGCGCTCGTCCTCTTCGCCGGCCTGCAGAACCTTCCCGGCGATGTGCTGGAGGCGGCCCGCCTCGACGGTGCGAGCCCGGTCCAGATGCTTCTGCGGATCATCCTGCCGTTGCTGCGCCCGGTGATCGCCGTGGCACTCATCGTCCGGGGAATCGACGCGGCCCGTGCCTTCGACGTCATCCTCATCCAGACCAACGGCGGTCCGGAGAATGCCTCGCAGACACTGAGCCTGCTGATCTACCGCACCACTGTCCGCTTCGGCGATCCCGGACTCGCGTCGGCCATGGGAACCCTGTATCTCCTGGCGATGCTTGCCGTCGCCCTGGTCGCGGTCGCCACGATCTGGCGTCCCGGGAAGGCGTGAGCGTGAACAGCCTGGAAGTCCGGCGGCCGACGACCCGAGCCCTGCTGTGGGCCCTGCTGTCCGCCTTGATCCTGCTCTACGCGTTTCCCTTCGCGTATCTCGTCCTCACCTCGCTCAAGAGTCCGAGCGAGGCGATCTCGGTGCCGCCGAGCATCCTGCCGCGCACCTGGAGCGGGGAGAACTACTCAAACGCCCTCTCGGAACCCGGGGTCCTCGCCTCCTTCGTCAACAGCATCAGCACAGCATCCATCAGCACCGTGCTCTCGCTGGTCCTCGCTGTGCCGGCCGCATACGCCGTCACACGCTTCAGAACGCCCAGCGGACGGGTGTTCGTCATCGCAGCCCTGGTCACCAGGATGGTTCCGCCGGTTGCCATCGGCGTACCGCTCGTCGGCATGATGAAGACGCTCCACCTGACCGACACCCCCTTCGGCCTGGCGCTTGCTCACACCACCGTGTCCCTGCCGCTGTCGATCTGGCTCATGACCAGCTTCCTCGAGGCCGTACCCGGGGAACTCGAAGAGGCCGCCAAGGTCGACGGCTGCAACCGGCTCGAAGCGATGCTCCGTGTGGTCGTGCCCGTCGTGTCCGGCGGCATGGCCGTCACGGCGATCTTCGCGTTCCTGGCCTCGTGGAACGAGTTCCTCTTCGCGCTGCTCCTCACCGCGGTCGAGGCGCAGACCACTCCGCTCGTCATCGCCGAGTTCCAGACGCAGTTCGGGCTCCAGTGGGGCTCGATGACGGCTCTGGCGACGGTCTACTCCATCCCGGTCGTGCTCCTCACCCTCCTTCTCCAGCGCCGCATCGTGGCCGGACTCACGCTGGGCGCGGTCAAGAGCTGACAGGGGACGGCCTGTTCGTGGGGGGAAGCGTTGCCGGGATCCGCTCCAGGACGCCGCCCGCGAACACGTCGTACAGCGGCAGGGTTTCCAGGTGGACGTAGCCGATGTGGCAGTCGCAGACGGCCAGTGGGCAGGCGCGGGGACGCAGTGCACTCCGGTAGGAGCCGTCGTACAGGTTGCCCAGCTCCGACCGCACGAAGTGGCAGCGGCGCACCGTGCCCTCGCCGTTCACCGATATGACGGACTCGCCCGTCCGGCAGGGCAGGCCCGCGCTGCGGTGCGGGTGGCGGCTGTACGGGAAGAGCGGGTCGAGGGCGGTCCACTGCTCGGCCTCGGCGTCCGTGTACGTGTGCCCCTCGGCGGCGTTGACCCAGAGGTACACGTGGGCGGGGAGGTCGGCGCGGAGGCGACGTGCGTACTCCAGGTGCTCGGGAAGGCCGACGACGCCGACGCTGTGGCGGACGCCGCGGGCGGCCAGGTCGTGGCATTTGGCCAGGAAGCGGTCGTACGGCGTCTGGCCGGGGTGGAAGGTGCACCACAGGGCGAGGGCGTCCAGGTCGGCGGTGTCCAGCCAGTCCGTGCGGCAGCTGAGATTGGTCTGGATCGCCACTCGGTGGATGTGCGGCAGCCGGCTCAGTTCCGCGAGCGTGCGCCGGTACCAGGAGCGCACCAGGCCCTCGCCCCACGGCGTGAACAGCAGGGAGAGCCGGTCCTCCCGCTGTGCGGCGGCCCAGGTGGCGAAGCGTTCCAGCGCGGCGCGGTCGGCGGCCAGTTGGGCGCGGGTGTCCCGGCGCTTGGCGAAGGGGCAGTACGGGCAGTCGTAGTCGCACGACGCTAGCGGGCCACGGTAGAGGATCGTGAGGTCCATGCGGCTCCGTCACTTCGGTTCGTACGCGGCCATGCGCTCCCGCACGGCGGCGGAGAACAACTCGGGGCCCAGCGCGTCGGAGTGGGCCAGGCCCTCGGGGGAGAGCCGCAGGAGGTCCGGAGCGGCGGAGTCGTCCAGCCAGCCCCGGTCGTGGAACCGGGCCAGCTCGGCGGCGAAGTCGTCGCCGGGCGCGGTGCCGAAGCGGGTCCGGTAGTCCGCGACGGGCATGCCCTCGGCCTGCAGCAGTGACTGCAGCAGATGGCGGCGCCGGGCCTCCTCTGCGCTCATCTGCCAGCCGAAGTCGGCGTGGCGGAAGTCGTCGGTCGCGCGGCCGGTGTAGTCGTCGATGATCCCGCGAATGCGGTGCATGTCCACGGCGTAGTCGAAGGAGTAGTGCAGCGTGGAGGTGTACGAACGGGCGCCGCAGCCGAGGCCGACCATGCCGTCGGTCTGGCACGCGTAGTCCTCCCCGCCGGTGGTGGGGGCGCCCACGCGGCGGAACATGCGCAGCGACACCTGCTCGTAGCCCCGCGCGAACAGATGGTCGCGGCCGTGGCGGTACAGCCGCAGCCGCTGCTCGTCCCACTCGGCGTCGCCGAGCGCCGGGTCGCGGTGCCGGCCAAGACCGGTGAGCGGGCGCACGTAGAGGGGGTAGAGATACAACTCTTCCGGCTGCCAGGCGAGGGCGGCGTCGAGGGAATGGCGCCACGACTCCTCGGTCTGGCCTTCGATGCCGTAGATCAGGTCGATGTTGAGGACGGGGATGCCGACGTCGCGGATCCGGGCGAGGGCCGCCTCGACGTCCGCCCGCCGCTGAGGGCGTACGGCGGTTCGCGCCTCGGCGTCGACGAAGCTCTGCACACCCAGGCTCAGCCGCGTGGTGCCGCGCTCGGCCAGCACGGCCAGCCGGTCGGCGGTCGCCGTGGCGGGCGAGGCCTCCACGGACAGCGGGATCGTGGTCAGATCGGCGCCGAGGCCACGCTCGGCGAGATCGCACAGCCGCTCCAGCTCCGCGGCCTCGAGGAACGTCGGAGTGCCGCCGCCGAAGGCCGCGCCGGCGAACCGCGCCCCGTCGCCCAGCGCCTCACGCACCGCGACCGCCTGACGTTCCAACGCGTCCAGATAGGCGGTGGTCAGGCCGTCGGGCGCCCCGATCCGGGTGAAGAGATTGCAGAAGCCGCAGCGCACCTCGCAGAAGGGGATGTGGAAGTAGAGCGAGAGGGCGTCCTTCGGCTCATCCGCCCACAGCTCACGCAAGGACGCCTGCTCCCGGCTCAGCGGGCGGTACGCGGTCTTGTGCGGATAGGCGTAGACGTAGTGCTGGTACGGGCGGACGGCGGGCGGGGCCGCCGATTCGGTGAGGGTCATCGGGCAGCCTTGTCGGGGAAGTCCAGGAAGAAGTGGGCGTAGGGCACGGTCCAGACGACGTCATGGCCGATGCGGTGGCCGGTGTAGCCGTCCTCGCCGTAGGCGGTGCCGTGGTCGGAGCAGATGATGGCGAAGCACGGACGGCGGCTGCAGGCGGCCGCGAAGAGCCGTCCCATGTGCCGGTCCACGTACTCAAGGGCTGCGGCGTGGGTAGCTCGGGTATCGCCCGCCTCGCGGGTGGCACCGGGCAGATGGAACCAGTTGGGCTGGTGCAGGGCCGACACGTTCACGAAGAGGAACAGACGCTGCTCCTGGGGGAGTCCGGCGATCACCTTCTCGGCGCAGGCCACCTGTGCCTCGAAGGACGTGGGGGAGGTCACCCCGAACTCCGGGTCCCAGTGGCTCTCCTGGAACATGCCGGGCAGGACGGAGCCCAGCGGCCCCCGCTGGTTGAAGAAGCCCACGCCGCCGATACAGACCGTGCGGTAGCCGACGGCGGCCAGACCCGCCACCAGATCGGGCGTGTCGTAGACGAAGGTGCCGTTCGCGGTGGTCTCGCTGCCCGCGAAGTGGGCGGCGAAGAGCCGCGGATGCGGACCCGGTGTGGCCGGTGTCGGCAGGAAGCCCGCGAACATCGCCTGGTGGGAGGCGTAGGTGAAGCTGCCGGGGGCGTGCCGGCGCTCCCAGACGCCACCGGGCAGATGCCGGGCCAGGTTCGGGATGCGGCCGGCCGTCGCCAGCTCCTGAGCCACGTCGTAGCGGAGCGTGTCGAGGGTGACCAGCAGGAGGTCGTGGCTGCCCACGACCTCGTTCATGTCAAGCGGTGGCGTCATGGTGGTGCTCCTCGCGTTCTGTGCGCCGTACGGCGGCCGGTGCGGCGGCGACCTGCGCGGCGTAGGTGTCCTGGCCCTCGGCGCCGCTGCCGGGCAGGCCGGTCAGGCGGGGCAGCAGATCCCCGAAGGCGTTCACCTCGCCGACGGTGAAGCGGCGCCACCCCGTGGCCGGCAGGATGTCCACGCCGACGCACAGCGTGCCTGGAAAGCACGCGGCCGCCCGCTCGGCCGTATCCAGCGCGTCGTCGAAGCTGCCGCCCGCGGCCCGGATCGCCGCGCGTGCCGTGTCGAGGTCGCCGCGGACGCCGCCGAGGTGCAGATTCGTCATGGGGTGCCGACTGGTCCGTACGACGGCATGCGTGGCGCGTCCGGCGACCACGACCACCCGCAGATCGGCGGCCCGGCCGCCCTGCGATGCCTTGGGCAGCCACCGCTCGACGTGGATCCCGTCGGGGGCCAGCGCGTCGACGAGGGCGGCGATCTCGGGCTCCGAGGTGTAGTGACGCACCCGGAGGGAGTTGTACAGGCGGCCGTCGGGAGCGGTCTCCACGGAGGTCGTCGCCTTCACCCGGCCGGGGCCCGCCATGGCGAGGGCCACGACACCGGAGGCCGACGAGCCGTGTGCCGGCTTCACGAACGCCCGCGAGACACGGGCGGCCTTCAGTTGCTCCCTGAGCTCCTCCCAGCCGCCGACCGGACCCGTCAGGGCCGGGGGCACCGGGACGCCCGCGGCGGCGAGCCGGGCATGGCAGCGCCGCTTGTCGAACATCACCGCGACATCTTCCGGGTCGGCGGAAGGTACCGCGCCCGCACGGTGCGCCGCGCCCGTCACGTCCCGGACCGCAGCGGTGAAACGTCGGTGCCACAGAGCCGTTCCTTCGACCCGGGCGGGATCGTCGGTGCCCCGCAGCAGCCGGTCGACCTCGGCGTTCTCGCCGGGGGAGTCGATCCGTACGAACTCGCCCGGCGTGAAGGCGTACCGCCCGCGCAGCACGTCCCGCCACGCGAGCACGCGTGGTGCCGGGTGGCCCGCCGCGCGGACGGCGTCGGCGAACATCGTCGTCCGCCGGTTCTCGGGATTGCCGACGACGGCGAACCGAAGGCCGGTACCGGGGACGGGGCGCCGCACCCGGGAACTATTCGGAGACAGCGACATAGCGCCACTCCTCGTCCCGCCAGCGGTGCGGCGTCTGATGTTCCGACAGGTCCACCTCGGTCCCGGCGGAACCGAAGGCCGTACGGACCCGGTCGGCCACGGCCTCGCTCAGGAAGTGGTGGTGCAGGTCCAGCCGCTTGAGATGGGTCAAGAGCTGGCCCTGGAGCAGGGCCTCGGCGCCGGTGTCGGTGAGGGTGCCCATGGACAGACTCAGCGACTCCAGCTGTGCCACGACCGGTGCCGAGGCGACCGCCGCCGCGATCTCGTCCTGCAACTCGCTGTCCTGCAGGCCGAGATGGCGCAGCGCCGGGAAGCGTCCGCCGGCCAGGAGCGGCGCAAGGTCGGCGACCGTCGTGTCGCCGCCGTACTCCTCGACACCGAGCCACATTTCGAGGTACTCCAGCGCGGGGAGCTCGCTGGCGGCGACACCGCGCACGACTTCGCCGGGCAGGCCGCCGGCCTCGAAGCAGAGCGTGCGCAGGTGCTTGTGCCGGACCGCCGGGAAGCGCAGTCCGGTGCCGCCACGGATCCCGAACTCCTCCAGCAGTGGATAGGCCTCGAGGACCGGCGTGACATCGGACTGCTCGATCCAGGAGATCTCCGCCTCCTCCATCTCCAGGTCCCCGATGAACACGGCCCGAAGCGCGGTCAGTCGGTCCCGGGCGTCCACGAGGCGCTGCACGATGCCGCTGGAGTCGTTGTCGTACGGCTCACCCCACTGACCCACGACGATCGCGCGGACACCCGTGGGGTCCACGGAGTCGAGGAAACGCTTCCACAGGTCACCGAACCCCTCCTCCGAGGAGTCCCTGTAGGGATCGACGGCCAGCCGCCAGGCCACGGCGCCCGCCTCCGGCAGCTCCCGACCCGCGCCGGGCTCGGGGAAGTCGAAGGCCGGGAGGCCGTGCAGTTCCTGCAGATGCTCGACGTGGGACATGGTCGCGGATCTCCTGAGGTGGACGGGCGCTGCTCGTGCGGAGAGTTCTACCAAGTCGCTCTGACAACACCGTCGACGGGCCGTGCGGGCCCGGTCCGAGGGGGCGTTGTCAGACCCCCGGCGTAGCGTCGTGGACATCGGTCGGCGAGGCGCCGACGGCGAAGGGAGACATGCATGTACCGGCAGGGGGATGTCCTGATCGTGCCCATGGCGGAAACATCCGTGCCGCCGGGCACGGACAGGCTGCCGCGACAGCCGCGGGACGCGCGGGGGAGGCTCGTGCTGGCTCTCGGCGAGGTCACCGGACACGCCCACGCGGTGGTCGGGCCGGGGACTCTGGTCCGGGAGCCCGGGCCGTTCGGTGCCTCCTACCTCCATCTCCCGGACGGTGGGCGGGTGGTGCACGAGGAGCACGCGGCGATACCGCTGCCCAAGGGCTGGTACCGGGTGGTGCGGCAGCGTGAGTACATGCCCGGCGCGGTGCGCGTCGTGGCGGACTGAGGAAACGGGGGAGCGGCACGATGACGACGCCGATGGAGACGGCGCAGGTGGACACGATGGTGCTGTGGCGCGAGGTGGTCGCGGCGACCGGCCCGGCGGACCGCGCGGCTGCCGAGGGCGGTGTGCGCCTGGCCTACCGGCTGGCGGGCCTGCCCGAGCCGGAGCGCATCGTCTGGGCGGGCTCGCCCCGCGAGGGCGCGGCACTGGCCGCACGGCTCACGGCGGAGGGCACGGCCGGCCGAAGCGTCCGCGACGCGGTGCGCACCCGGCCGTGGGCCGCCGCGCGGGAGCGCGTCCTCGACCGGCTCGGGCCGGCCGGCTGGGCCGAGCGCTGGGCCCTGACGGGCGCTCAGCTGTGGGACACCACGGTCATGCTGACCGAGCGCATACGGACCGGCATGGTCGAGGCCCTGGCCGGTGCGCCAGGAGGTGAGCAGGCTGTCCGGCTGGTGCTGCTCGATGCGGTCCTGGGGCAGCACGACGCGGCGTGGCTGGCAGCCTTCGACGGCCAGGACGGCGGGGAGAAGCTCGACGGGATCGCCGCGGTCGCCCACGCCGCAGGCTGGTGGTGGCCGTACGAGAAGACCGCGGTCGTCTGCGAACGCCCCGTGGAACTGCACCGGGACGAGGCGGGTCGGCTCGACCGCGGGGACGGACCGGCGCTCGCCTTCCCCGACGGGTTCGCGCTGCACGCCTGGCGCGGTATGCCCGTCCCCGCCGAATTCCTCGGCCGACTGGGCGGGCTGACCCCGCGGCGGATACGCGAGGAGGAGAATGCCGAGCTGCGCCGCGTGATGCTGGAGCACTACGGCTACGAGCGCTATCTGGAGGAGTCCGGGGCCGAGCCCCTGCAGCGGGACGACGCAGGTGTGCTGTGGCGTATCGAACTGGAGGGGGACGAGCCGCTGGTGATGGTCGAGGTGGTCAACTCAACCCCGGAGCCCGACGGCACCCACCGCACTTACTGGCTGCGGGTGCCGCCGCGGACCCGGACCGCCCGGGAGGGCGTCGCCTGGACCTTCGGACTGGAGGAGGCCGACTACGTACCGGAAAAGGAGACCTGAGCCGATTCCAGCGTGCCCGCGCCGATGAGAGCGAGACTGCCCTCGGCTGTGCAGGCGCGGGCGCCGAGGCAGGCGCAGTCGGCGAGTGCGGACAGCCATGCGAGGTAGAGGGGGCGCAGGTCGTCGGCGGCGAGTACGTCGCGTACGCCGATGAGGGCGGCCGACGAGTCGTCGGCCGCCCTCGAGTGAGGGCATGACGTAGGCGTCCACCTGCGGCGATGCCGAACCGGGTCGGACAGTCCTTCGGGGTCGCCGCTGTATGCGTCACGCCATCGGAAGGGTCATCGGTACTTCAGGTGCTGCACCTGGCCTGCGGGAACACGCAAAGTGGCGGAGCGCCCCCGGCAGGACTCGAACCTGCGGCCAAGCGCTTAGAAGGCCCACCTCTTGTTCGCCTGCAGTAGGCCCCTGACCTGGGCAGTCGTACGGCCTGGAGGAGCCCTGCGTACCGACTTCGACACGTATTCGACACGCTGCCTTCCGGGGCCTGTGGCCGACCCAGTAGCCGGTCTATTAATTGGCCCTTCCGCTGACCAGCGGGACAAAAGAAGCCTACGGTTCTGGCCAGGTCGGATGCCGTGGGCTTCTGTCGTTGTTGGTCGGCGTCGGCTGACCGTCGGGCGTATGGTCGACCCCGCCCGCTTGCGCCGGGCGTGTGGTGCTGGGGCGCCGGTCCCGCCGCAATGGCCCAGCTACCGGGGCCGCGGCTCTGGATTCGCTTCCCGAGCGGATCACTGGTCATCGATCTTCCCAGTGGACAGCCCTGTACCGCGTGCTTACCTTGCCGTCAAGAAACGAATATTCGGGACGAGCTTCTCTCCCCGGTTCCAGGCACCCTTAATGTGGAAGCGAGGCCGGTGAAGCGCTGCGCGGTGGACGGTCGCAGGTGTTCCCGCATCGCTGAGAATTGCCGATTCACGAGATTAGGAAATCCCATGTCCGATTCGTTGGCGATAGTTCTCCTCTATGTCACACTCGCCTTTCTGGGCGCATTCTATGTTGTCTGGGTGATCATCGACCGGCGGAAGCGAACCGAGAGCGGCTGGACCGAATGGTGCCGGACCGCGAAGGCCTTGCCCTGGCGGGACCGGTGGGAGCTGTGCCGTGCCACCTTGCGCGGTCGTGTGGTCTCAGATCCACGGCTAGCGGCGCTGGTCGTGCAACGCGCAGAGCGTTACCACGCATGGCTGGACAGGTCGATTCGCCCCGGCAGCTCCACGCGGTGGTTCGGACTCGGATTCGCCGCGCTTTCTCTGCTGGGGCTGTTTCTGGCTCTGATCGGCGGAGCAGCTAGCTGGTTCGACTACCGCTTGGAAGGCGCGTTGGTCGGGGGCTTGTTCGGGGGCGCGCTGGTAGGGTTGCTTATTTATCCCTGGTGCGCCTTGCTCAGGAATCAGGCCCAGCGTTGCATCGACGCCAACCGTCACGCGGCAAGCCTGGGAGAGCCCGGCCGCAAAGCGGCGCAGTAGGTGTTCTTAATGCGGGGGATATGAATCTTGCGATTCCCCATCTCGAACTCCAGGGTCACCGTCAAGATCTTCTGCGTCGCCATGCAGCCCTCCCGTATCAACACACTTCTTCTCGCCCGAGAGAAGCAGCCGGAGAACGACCGTGGAGGACGAATCGTGAGGTCGGCGGAGTCTCAATGACTCAGTCAAGCGGGAAGCTGAGGCGCTGGTGCCCCAGTTTGGAAGATCGCGTAACCGGGTGGGGCGTGACCTGGCAAGACGTTGACCTGCGCGTTCCCGGGCGGCTCGCCGAC
>NZ_JBQQCE010000115.1:0-23222 GCF_052245645.1 Streptomyces sp. KR55
TCGCTGCTGCGCCAGGACCCCACCGAGCGCCTCGGCTTCTAGGAACTGCGCGGCTGGCTGCGCTCGCTGGTGCGTTCCGCGCCCGAGCCGGAGGCCGGCGTGCACGTCGTGGCCGCGCCGCCGCCCGACGCGAGCCGGCTGCCGATCGTGCGCCGCAAGGGCGAGTTGGTGCGCCGGCGGCGTGCCGGGCTGCCCGCGCCACACGGGCGGCACAAGCGGGACAGGCCGAAGGCCCGCTCGCCGCGCAGCCTGGGCCGCACCCTGCTCCTGCTGGTGCTGCTCGCGCTGGCCGGCGCGATCGCGTACGCCATGCTGTTCATGCCGAAGGCCGACGAGACCGGCAGCGGCGCGGACGGCGCCGACCGGACCGGAGCCGCCGGCCAGGTCGACCAGGTGCCCGCACAGACGCCGGACGCGAGCAGTGAGCCACGGCCCGACCAGAACGCGTCCGACGGTCCCGCGGAGTCGGCCGGTTCCACCGACACCGAGACCCAGACCGACGCCCCCGACGTCGCCGACGGCTTCGCCCTGCGTACGGACCCGGAGGGCTTCCGCGTCGCCGTCGCCGAGGGCTGGCAGCGCACGCCGGAGAACGGCAGCGGTCAGGTGGTGTACGGCAAGGGGGGCTTCGAGCTGATCGTCGTGGCGGGCCGGGACGGCGCGGACGAGTACGGCAGCGATCCGATGGCGTACCAGCGCGAGCGGGAGCCGGAGCTGCGGCCGTACCGCGAGTCGAGCTGGGCCACCTCCACCGGCCTGAAGACCATCGAGGTGGGCGGGCGGACCATGGCCGAGGGGCAGTTCACCTGGACCGACGAGGACGGGCGCGAGCTGTTCGTGCGCAACCTCGCGATCCTGATCGACGACCGCTACCACGTGGTGCAGATCCGCGGCCCGGAGGCCGAACGGGACGAGGTGACACGGCTCTTCGAGCAGGCGGCGGCGACCTACCAGTCCACCGGCTGAGCAGCGCGCGTAGTACGCGGTTCGCCCCACGGTTCCCTCCCGTCCCCGAAAGCGACAACCGTCACAGTGCTGTCTCCTTGAGGCCCCTGGTGGTTCCCCGTTCGTGGGCCGGTCCTTACGCTGACCCTGTCAAGAACATTGCGGGGAAACGTGAATCAGATGCAGGGCCTGCTCCTCGGGGGCCGCTACCGGCTCACCGACGCCATCGGCAGCGGTGGCATGGGCCGGGTGTGGCGCGCCCATGACGAGGTGCTGCACCGGGTCGTCGCGATCAAGGAGTTGACCGCCGCGCACTTCGTCTCCGAGGGCGACCGGGAGCGGCTCCTCGCCCGCACCCGGGCGGAGGCGCGTGCGGCGGCGCGGATCAACCACTCCGCGGTCGTCACCGTGCACGACGTGCTCGATCACGACGCCCGGCCGTGGATCGTGATGGAGCTGGTCGAGGGCCGTTCACTCGCCGACGCGGTCAAGCAGGACGGCCGCGTCGAGCCGACCGAGGCCGCCCGGATCGGCCTGTGGGTACTGCGCGCCCTGCGCGCCGCGCACGCTGCCAGCGTCCTGCACCGCGACGTCAAGCCCGGCAACGTCCTCCTCGGCGACGACGGCCGCGTCCTGCTCACCGACTTCGGCATCGCCCAGATCGAGGGCGACAGCACCATCACGCGTACGGGCGAGGTCGTCGGATCCGTCGACTACCTCGCCCCCGAACGCGTCCGCGGGCACGATCCGGGACCCGCCGCAGACCTGTGGGCGCTCGGCGCGACGCTGTACACGGCGGTGGAGGGCACCTCGCCGTTCCGCCGCACCTCGCCGCTGTCCACCATGCAGGCCGTCGTGGAGGAGCAGCCCGCCGAGCCCCGGTACGCCGGCCCGCTCGGACCTGTCATCACCGCACTCCTGCGCAAGGAACCGGCCGCACGGCCCGGCTCGGCCGAGGCCGAGCGGCTGCTCGCCGAGGTGGCCGAGGGACGGCGGCCGCAGGTGACGGAGGTGTACGAGCCGACGGCCCGGCACACGGACACCCGCCCGATCGGCCAGGACACGCAGGTCCACTCCGGGCCGACCGTCCTCGCCCCGGCCCCTGCTCCGGCCGGACGGCGCCGGCTGCGCACCCTGGCCCTCGTGGTCGCCCTCGCGGCCCTGGCCGGCGGGGGCGCCGCGGTGGGGCTGCAGAAATGGGACGAGGGCCGGAGCCGGAACAGCGCCACCACCTCACCGACGAGCGCACACCCCAGCGCGAGCCCCAGTCCCAGCCCGAGCCCGAGCCCGAAGGAGTCCGTCCCCGTGAGCTGGGTGCCGGTCGACGACCCGGTGGGTTTCGGTCTCTCCGTGCCCGGCAAGGACTGGAAGCGGAAGGTGTACGGCGTCAGCGGCGACCTCACGCAGATCGACTACACGCCGGACGGCGGCATCCACTTCATCCGCATCGCCGTCGACACCTCCCCGGACTTCGACGACCCGTACGAGCACCAGCGCGATCTGGAGCAGCAGCTCCAGGGGCTGGTCGACTACGAGCGGGTGACGATGGAGGAGAACGTCTACCGGGACCGCAAGGGCGCCCTGTGGGAGTACACCTGGACCGCGCTGGAGAGCGACCCCGGGGTCCACGCGGGCCCGCGGCGGGCAATCGACCAGATGTACATCGCCCGGGACGGCGTCGAGTACGCGATCTACATGTCCGGGCCGGCGGAGGACTGGAAGACGACCCGCGCACAGTTCGACGCGGTGCTGCGGGGATGGCGGCCGATCTCGTCCTGAGGCCCTGACAGACCCCGACAGGCTCTGACCGGCCCCGGCCAGCAGGGTCGCTTGTCGGCCAACCCCGCCGCCGCGTCCCGGAGGGGCCGCCTCCGGCGGGGCATGATGGGGCGCATGGGCAGCGAGGGGGAGGGCGGGCGAATCATCGCGGGCCGCTACCGGCTTCACACGAGGCTGGGACGCGGTGGCATGAGCGTCGTCTGGCAGGCCACCGACCAGCTGCTCGGCCGGCAGGTGGCCGTCAAGGAGATCGACCAGGACGACTCCCGCTCGGCCGCCGAGGCCCGGTCCCGGCGCGAGGGCACACTGCGCGAGGCACGGGCGCTGGCCCAGCTGCGCCATCCGCACGTCATCGTCGTCCATGACGTCGTCGAGGACGATGAACGCCCCTACATCGTCATGGAGTTGATCGACGGCGGCTCCCTCGCCGACCGCATCGCCGGACATGGCCCGGTCGACGCGTACGAGGCCGCCCGGATCGGCATCGCCCTGCTCGGCGCCCTGCGCGCCGTCCACACGGCCGGCGTCCTGCACCGCGACCTCAAACCGGCGAACGTCCTCATCGAGTCCGGCACCGGCCGGGTCGTCCTCACCGACTTCGGCGTCGCCCAGGTCGAGGGCGTCAGCACCCTCACCGAGGCGGGCTCCTTCGTCGGCTCGCCCGAATACACCGCGCCCGAGCGGATGTCGGGGTCCGGCACCGGGCCGGCCTCCGACCTGTGGTCGCTCGGCGTGCTGCTGTGCACGGCGGTCAGCGGCAGCTCGCCGTTCCACCGCGACTCGTTGGGGGGCATCCTGCACGCCGTCCTGTCCGACGAGATCCGGCCGCCCGCGCAGGTCGGCCCGCTCCTGCCCGTCGTACAAGGACTGCTGGAGCGCGATCCGCAGCGACGGCTGGACGCGGCGCAGGCGGAGCGGATGCTGCGGGCCTTCCGGGAGACCGGCCGTACGCCGTCCGCACCGTCCCGTGCCCAACGCTCCTCGCGGGACAGGCTGGTGACGGCGCTGCTGGTGGCCGCGATGGCGGCGGCGGGGTTGTCCGCGGCGGCGCTGCTGATGACCGGAGGCGGAGGCGGTGGTGGCGGGGGCGGTACGCCGGTGAGTCCGACGCCGAGCACGTCCGTGAGTACGCCGGGGACAACGCCGTCGCCGTCCCCGTCTCCCAGCAGCTAGGGCACTCAACAGGACGCATAAATAGGAGATAAGCGACGACCTGAGTCACGGGTCTGTGACCGGCGGGCCTTCGCAGTGGATGCAGAAGCGCTTGCCGCGATATGCATGGACGTATGAGCAACAACGGGGGAGCCCACTACGGGTCCGAGGAGCCAACGAGTTTCGGTCTGCAACCGCCGGGTCAGCCCGCCGCGGTGCCGCATCCGAACAACCCGTATGCGGCGCCCACGCAGGTCGTTCCGCAACACCAGTCCGCGCCCCAGCCCGCTGCGCCGCAGCCCGCGCCCCAGGCCCCGCAGGACCCCGGCGCCGGGCGGCTCATCGCCGGCCGCTACCGGCTGCTCGCCAAGCTCGGGCACGGCGGCATGGGCACGGTGTGGCGCGCCAAGGACGAGACGGTGGACCGTGAGGTCGCGGTCAAGGAACCGCGGGTTCCGGACCACCTTCCCGAGCGCGAACGCGCCAACGCCTTCGAGCGGATGCGCCGCGAGGCACGCGCCGCGGCCCGGCTCGACCACCCGTCGGTCGTGAACGTGCACGACGTCGCCGTCGTGGACGGCCAGCCGTGGATCGTGATGGAGCTGGTGCAGGGCCGTTCCCTCGGCGCCGCCCTGCAGGAGGGCACCCTGTCCGCCCGCGAGGCGGCCAAGGTCGGCCTGGAGGTGCTGGGCGCGCTGGAGGCGGCGCACGCGGCCGGCATCCTGCACCGCGACGTCAAGCCGGACAACGTCCTCCTCGGCCGCCACGACCGCGTCGTTCTCACCGACTTCGGCATCGCGCAGATCGAGGGCGAGACGAACCTGACCGACACCGGCGGCTTCGTCGGCTCGCCCGAGTACATCGCGCCGGAGCGGGTGCTGGGCCAGCGCCCGGGACCGGCTTCGGACCTCTGGTCGCTGGGAGTGGTGCTGTACGCGGCCACCGAGGGCGTGTCCCCCTTCCGCCGCAGCAACACCCCGGCCACCCTACAGTCCGTCCTCAACGCCACGCCCGCACCGCCCGCTTCGGCCTCCGGCCCGCTCGCCGACGCCATCAACGGCCTGCTCCAGAAGGACCCGGCACACCGCCCGAACGCCGCCCAGGTCCGCGCCCTGCTGGAGGCGGCCGCCAGTCCGCCGGCCCCGGCGCCCGTGCCCACGCAGGTCGTGACGGTCGCCGCGAGCGACGGCGGCAAGGGCGGCATCCGGCTCGGCCGCAAGACGCTGTTCGGCCTCGGCGCGGCGGTCGTCGCGGCCGCGGTGGCGGCGTACCTGGTGATCGCGGACCCGTTCGCGGGCCCGCTGCCGGACAGCTGGGAGACGCACGCCGAGGAGGACCTCGCAGCGACCCTGGCGGTGCCCAAGGGCTACGAGCCGACCAGGCCCGACCGGGAGACGGACAAGGGCCACTGGGTGACGTACTCCGACGCGAGCGGCAGCATCTGGGTCGGGCTGACCCTGGAGAAGAAGTCCGAGGACACCGGCAGCGAGATCGCGGACTCCGCGGCGGCCGAGATGTTCGACGACGACGACGACTTCAAGCAGAGCGGCGAGTACAACCTCGACATGCCCGCGGGCCCGAAGACGGACACCGATCCGAACGCCACGTTCAAGGGCAAGAAGGCCGCCAAGAACACGGTCGTCTACAAGACCAACGACACCCAGAACTCCCGCCCCCGCGAGATGCAGATCTTCTACTACAAGACCTCCACCGAGGCCGGCGGGGACATGTACAAGCTCACCATCAGCTACCCCGGCAAGGGCGACTTCACCGAGCGAGGCCGCGAGGTGGCCCGGACCGCGATCGCGAACCTGGACGTCGACAAGCTCTGAGCCACGTCGACAACAAGGCGCCCCGCACGGTAGGCATGGGGCATGAGCGACGGCGGCGAACACCAGCGGGACGGACGTGTGGTCGGCGGGCGTTACCGGCTGATCGAGCGCGTCGGCTCCGGCGGGATGGGCACCGTATGGCGGGCCCACGACGAACTCGTCGAGCGGGAAGTCGCCGTCAAGCAGCCCCGGTTGCCGGGCGACCCGGAGGATGAGGGCCACCGGCGGGCCGCCCACCGGCTGCACCGCGAGGCCCGGGCCGCCGCGCGCGTCGACCATCCGTCCGCCGTCTCCATCCACGACGTCGTCGAGGAGGACGGAATCCCCTGGATCGTCATGGAGTTGATCCGGGGCGAGTCCCTGCACGAGGTCCTCGGGCGCGGTCCGCTCCCGCCCGCCGAGTCCGCCCGTATCGGCCTCGCCGTCCTCGGCGCCCTGCGCGCCGCGCACGCCGTCGGCATCGTGCACCGCGACGTCAAGCCCGCCAACGTGCTGCTCGGGCCGCACGGCCGGGTCGTCCTCACCGACTTCGGCATCGCCCATGTCCAGGGCGAGGAATCCCTCACCATGAGCGGCGAGTTCGTGGGCTCGCTGGAGTTCATCGCACCCGAGCGGATGTCGGGCCGGGGGGCCGGACCGGCCTCCGACCTGTGGTCGCTGGGCGTACTGCTGTACGCCGCCGTCGAGGGCTGGTCCCCTTTCCGCCGTACGACCCTGGAGTCGACGCTCGCCGCGATCCTCGCCGCAGACCCGCCCGAACCCCAGCACGCCGGGCCGCTCGGACCGCTGATCGTACGGCTGCTGGCGAAGGACCCCGAGCGGCGGCCGGAGGGGGAGGAGGTCGCCGTGGGTCTGGAGGCGGTGGCCAAGGGGTGGCCGGGAGTGCCCGGCGGCGACGTGGCGGAGGCTCAGGAAGCCGCAGATCTGGAGGGGTTCGCGGACGATGCCGGGACGGTTCGACTGGGGGTCACGGGCGCGTCGACCGAACCCCAATCGGACTCGGCACCCGAAACCGAACCGGCTCCCGAAGCCGCCCCGAAAGCCGACACCGAACTGGAACCCGCACCCACCCTCGCACCGCAAGCCATCGCAACCGCCGGCCCCAAGCCCCGCCCAACCCTCCGCCGCCCCGCCCCCGCAGCCCTGCTCGGCGCTCTCCTCATCGGCGGAGTCTGGCTCGGCATATCGTCCTTCACCGAGGTCGACGGCAAGGGAGCCAGGGATCAGACCGCCACCCCGACCGAGGCCCCGGCCGTCTCCGAAACCACTCCCACGCCCACTCCCAGCCCCACGCAGGACCCTTGGACCCCGCACCGCGAGAAGGACATGGACGCGGTCCTCTCCCTCCCGAGCCGCTACAAGGAGTACGTCCGTGAGGGCGGCCCGGACGACCAGCCGCGGATCGTGGCGTACGAGGCCGGCCCGGTCGACGTCCGCCTCACCCAGTGGGACAAGGCGCCGCGCTCCGCGATGGACCAGGCGCGGGAGGCACACGCCACTTGGGCCCTCTACGACCCGGACGCGCGCACGCAGTACACCCGGACCAGCTTCCACGACAGCGATGCGGTCATCGCCGACACCACCTACGAGTCCAACGGCACCAGGACCCGGGTCATGGAACTGATGATCCTCACCGCCGACGGCCGGATGTACGAGCTGCGTGTCGACATGCCCAAGGGGACGCCGCAGGAGAAGCAGGGCACCTCGGTGTTCAAGGGCGCCCGCGACCGGCTGGAGATCGGCGGCAACTGACGGACGATCAATCGCACGGCCGATCGTACGGCCGATCAACCTCGTACAACACCCTGATCAGCGCATTCGTTGCCAGTGATCACTGGCGGCTTGTGAGTACTCCGTGAATCCCGATTACCGACGGGTACACAAAGCCCCGGCTCCGGCATACTCTGCGCCTCATGACCGACGCGCAGGCTCCTGAGAAGGCCACCACCGGCACCAACCCCCTCGCCCCCGCCCCGGCAGGCGTCCGCACCGCCGCCGACGTGGTCACCCCGGAGCTGATCGCCCAGCTCACCAAGGGCGTGGTCGGCTCCGGACGGACCGCCAACCACACGCCGTTCACCGGCGAGAAGCTGGCCGACCTGCCCGAGTCCACGCCGGAGGACGTCCAGAAGGCGTTCGACGCGGCCCGTGTGGCCCAGGCCGTCTGGGCGCAGACGCCGGTACGGCAGCGCGCCGCCGTCCTGCTCCGCTTCCACGACCTGGTCCTGGAGCGCCAGGCCGAGGTCCTCGACCTGATCCAGCTGGAGACAGGCAAGGCCCGCCTGCACGCGCACGAGGAGGTCCAGGCGGTCGCCGTGGCCGCCCGCCACTACGGTCGCAAGGCGCCCGCCTACCTCCGTCCCAAACGGCACGCCGGCGCCATGCCCACCCTCACGCGCGTCACCGAACTGCGCCACCCGCGCGGCGTGGTCGGCCAGATCGCCCCCTGGAACTACCCGTTGGAGCTGTCGGTCGGCGACGCCCTCCCCGCCTTCGCCGCGGGCAACGCGGTCGTGATGAAGCCCGACACGGAGACCTGCCTGACCGCGCTGTGGGCGCGCGACCTCCTCATCGAGGCCGGACTGCCCGCCGAGGTCTTCCAGGTCGTCCTCGGCGAGGGGCCCGTCGTCGGTCCCGAGGTCGTCAGGCACGCCGACTACGTCTCCTTCACCGGCTCCACCCGCACCGGCCGCGAGGTCGCCCAGGGCGCCGCCGCTCGCCTGGTCGGCGTCTCCCTCGAACTCGGCGGCAAGAACGCCATGCTGGTGCTGGAGGACGCCGACATCGAGAAGGCGGCTGCGGGCGCGGTGCGTGCCTGCTTCTCCTCCGCGGGCCAACTGTGCATCTCCATCGAGCGGTTGTACGTCCACGAGTCGATCGCCGACGCCTTCCTGGAGCGCTTCGCCGCCCGCACGAAGGCCATGCGCCTCGGCAGGTCCCTCGCCTACGGCGCCGACATGGGCAGCCTGGTCGGCGAACGCCAGCTGGAGACCGTCAAGCGGCATGTCGAGGAGGCGGTGGCCAAGGGCGCGAAGCTGGTGGCCGGCGGAGTGGCCCGCCCGGACATCGGCCCGTACTTCTACGAGCCGACCATCCTCGACGGCGTCGAGGCACCCATGGCCGTCTGCACGGAGGAGACCTTCGGCCCGGTGGTCTCCATCTACCGCTTCACGTCGGACGACGAGGCGATCGAGCACGCCAACTCCACGCCGTACGGCCTGAATTCTTCGGTCTGGACGAAGGACGGCCGACGCGGCCGGGACGTCGCCGCCCGCCTGCGCACCGGCACGGTCAACATCAACGAGGGCTACGCCCCCGCCTACGGCAGCGTCCAGTCCCCCATGGGCGGCATGAAGGACTCCGGCCTCGGCCGCCGCCACGGCTCGGAGGGCATCCTCAAGTACACGGAGGCCCAGACGGTCGCGCAGCAACGCCTGCTCCCGATGGCGCCGTCACTTGGAATGGACGACGAGAAGTACGCCCAGTTCATGAGCCGCAGCCTGCGGCTGATGAAGGCCTTCCGGTTCCGGTAACTCCCTGAGGGGCGCGGGGAACTGCGCGATCAACCACAGACGGCCCGCACGGGACACTCAACGAGGAGAACACGTGCCACAGGACGCCTATGACTACGACGTCATCGTCGTGGGCTCCGGCTTCGGCGGTTCCGTAACCGCCCTCCGCCTCACCGAAAAGGGCTACAGCGTCGGCGTCCTGGAAGCCGGCCGCCGCTTCACCCGCGAAACCCTCCCCAAGAACTCCTGGGACCTGAAGAACTACCTCTGGGCCCCCAAGCTCGGCATGTACGGCATCCAGCGCATCCACCTGCTGGGCAACGTCATGGTCCTGGCCGGCGCAGGCGTGGGCGGCGGCTCCCTCAACTACGCCAACACCCTCTACGTACCGCCGAAGCCGTTCTTCGAGGACCCGCAGTGGCGGCACATCACCGACTGGCAGGAGGAGCTGGCGCCGTACTACGACCAGGCGCAACGCATGCTCGGCGTCCGCCTGAACCCGACGATGACGCCCTCCGACGTCCATCTGAAGGCGGCGGCCCAGCGGATGGGCGTCGGCGACACCTTCCACCTCGCGCCGGTCGGAGTGTTCTTCGGCGACGGCAAGGACGCCGACGGAAAGGCCACGGCCCGCCCCGGCGAGCAGGTGCCCGACCCCTACTTCGGAGGCGCGGGCCCCGCCCGCAACGCCTGCAACGAGTGCGGCGAGTGCATGACCGGCTGCCGCCACGGCGCCAAGAACACCCTCAACGAGAACTACCTCCACCTCGCCGAGAAGGCGGGCGCGGTCGTGCACCCGCTGACGACGGTCGTGTCGGTCACGGACGACTCGCGCGGCGGCTACGCCGTCACCACCCTCCCCACCGACAACCGCAGGAAGGGCAAGGGTCGCACCTTCCGGGCCCGTCAGGTCGTGCTGGCCGCCGGCACCTACGGCACCCAGACGCTGCTGCACCGGATGAAGGCGACGGGCCGACTCCCGTACGTCTCCGACCGGCTCGGGGAGCTGACCCGCACCAACTCCGAGGCCCTGGTCGGTGCCCAGACCACCAACCGCCGCTACCGCAAGGTCACCGGCGAGAAGAAGGTCGACTTCACCCGCGGCGTCGCCATCACGTCCTCGGTCCACCCCGACGCCAACACCCACATCGAACCGGTCCGCTACGGCAAGGGCTCCAACTCGATGGGCGGCCTGGCCATCCTGCAGATCCCGTACGCGGAGGGCTCGTCCCGCGTCCTGGCCTTCCTGCGCAACGCCGCCCGCCACCCCGTCCTCATGCTCCGCTCCCTCAACAACCACCGCTGGTCGGAGCGGACGATCATCGGCCTGGTGATGCAGTCGCTGGACAACTCCCTGACGACGTACCTGAAACAGGACGGTGTCGGCAAAGGCCTGCTGACCGCCCGCCAGGGCCACGGCGCCCCCAACCCCAAGCAGATCAGGGCCGCTTCGGAGGGCGCGTCGGCGATCGCCGCCGAGATCAACGGGTTCCCGGGCAGCAACATCGGCGAACTGATGGGCACCCCGCTCACCGCGCACTTCCTCGGCGGCTGCCCGATCGGCGACTCCCGCGAGACCGGCGTGATCGACCCGTACCACCGCCTGTACGGCCACCCCGGCATCTCGGTCGTCGACGGGGCGGCGGTCTCCGCGAACCTGGGCGTGAACCCGTCCCTGACGATCACCGCGCAGGCCGAGCGCGCGATGTCGTTCTGGCCCAACAAGGGCGAGGCGGACCCGCGTCCGGCGCAGGGAGCGGCGTACGAACGTCTGAAGCCGGTGGAGCCGCAGTCCCCGGCGGTCCCCGCGGAGGCGTTCGGCGCGCTGAAGCTGCCGTTCCTGGGGATACCGGCGGTGCCGCCCAAGCCGTAGGCCGAACAAGAGAGAGGGACCTGCGCCCCCCTCCGAGCGCAGGTCCCTCTCTCTGTCTTGCGGTGAAGCCCTACCGAGCCGCGTCAGGCGCCTTACGCCTGCGCACCGGCCTTCTTCCGCCGCACGACGAACACCGCACCCGCACCGGCGACGACGGCGACACCGCCGACGAGGCCGACCATGGGCAGCGCGGAGCTGGAGCCGGTCTCGGCGAGGCTGCCGGTGGCGTCGACGGAGTTCACGTCGTCCAGGTCGGCCATCCCGCCCTGCGGCTTGGCGTCACCGGGGTTACCGGCGTCCGAGCCCGCGGCGAGGATGTCGAAGAAGTACACCCATCCGTTCGGGTCGTCGGCGAGCCAGCAGCCGTCGGCGTCCGAGTACTGCGCGAAGCCGCCGGTCAGACCGATGGCGTCGGGCACCTTGCCGCTGACGCTCAGCCGCAGCTTGTACGAGGTCGACTGACCCGCCCCGAGCGAGAACGCGTCGAAGGTCGCGCCCTCGCCGGCCGCGTCCGCGAGCGTCTTCCAGGAGCCGGTGGCCTTGTCGTAGACCTGGACGGTGATCTGGCCGGAGTAGTCCTGCTCGTCCCAGCCGAGCGCGGCCACGCCGATCAGCGGCTTGATGTTCTTGATCTCCTCGTCACCGCTGTTGGAGACGTTGAAGGAGAACCCGGTCCACCCGCTGCCGGCCACGATGGTCTCGGGCAGCCCCGACAGACCGCTGCGCAGGTCCTCGCTGAGGCCGACGGACTCGTCGTCCGCGTTCTCGCAGAGGTCGGGCTCCTCCTCCGGGGTGGAGGCGCTCGCGCTGGGCGTGGCGGAGGCGGACGCGGAGGCCGAGCCGGTCGGCGTGGCGGTGGCGGACTCCGTGGCCGACTCGGTCGCGGTCGCCGAGGGCGCCTCGGTGGCCGTCTCGGTCACGGACTCGGTCGGCGTGGCGGTGGCGGTTTCGGTGGCCGTCTCGGTCGCGGACTCCGACGGCGTCACCGTCGCCGTCTCGGTCACGGACTCCGTCGCGGTCACGGACGGGGACGCGGAACCCGTGTCTTCGGTCGCGTACGCGGCCGGTGCCGCGAGCAGCGCCATCGGGGCTATCGCTGCCGTCGCGGCGGCCGCTGCCAAGGCACGGCGAAGCTTCATGAAGTCCTCAAGAAGTCCGGTGTGCTGCGGCGTCGCAGCACGCGTGGGCGGAGGGCTCCGCGTGTGGGGCGCGGGTGTGACCCTTGGTTCAGCAGGTTTGATCCACGAGGCCTGTGAATGGTTGTCCCGCACTTCACGCAATTCTTATGTGACCTGAGTCACTCGCAGCGCCCGGCCGTGCACACGCGAAGGGCCCCGCGGGACGGAGCCGCGGGGCCCTTCTTTCGTCAGCACCGGCGTCAGGGCTGCGCCGGTGCCTGGGAGCGACGCCGGGGGTTGCGCCGCTGGTCTTGATGAAGCCTTGGACAGTTCCGCCGGTCGGCCCCGGGCGTCCCCGGAGCCGACCGTTCTCTTGGGTGACCGGCCTGCTGTCCCCTGCCGTCCGGTCACTTCCCTGGAGCGAGGTCCCACGACGCACGGCACGATCCGTACGTCTCATCGCTCCAGCGAGCCACGCGTGGTTCTTTCGGGCCCGCCCCTGGCTGGCACGGACACCGGGACCAACGAAGCGTCTCGCGCGGCGGTCACGCGCCGTACGGGTGAGAGGCATGCGTACGTGCGTACACGGAACGCCGATTCAGATCCGGCCGCGGCACAGTTCGAGCAGGGTCATCGCGAGCGTCGTACCGGGCTTGCCGAGGGCCTCCCGGTAGTGGCCGAGGATCTCCATCTCCCGGGAGAGGTTCACCCGGCGGCCGCCGGAGGTGATCCGGGCCTCCTGGATGACGGCCGAGACGGCCATCCGTTCCTGGATCAGGCCGATGATCCGGTCGTCGAGTGCGTCGATGCGCTCGCGCGCGCCGGTGATCACGTCGGCGGCCTCGGGCGTGTGCGCGCCGGTCTTCTCTGCTGCGGTGGTGGTCATGTCAGGGGGCTCCTCGCTGGACGGTGGCGTGGGTGCCCCGGAGCGACAGGATCCGGAGAAAACGCCAGGCGCCCCGGACCTTGTCGGCCCGGGGCGCCTGGGAAGTCGCTTGTCAGTTGCTCAAGCGGCACGACCATGGCAGCCGGCGGGCCGGTTGCCATAGGTAAAGAGGAAGGTCGCGTGCGTGAGCATGGGGTCAGTATGCCGTGACCTCCGGTGACGGCCAACCCGGTTCGCATGCTGAGACGGGAGCCACCTGTGGCAGCCCCGTTAGAATCGGTGGTACAGCCCCTTTCTAGCCGCCGGAAGGCAACCCGTGTCATCAGCGACCCCCGCCGCCCCCGACACCGTCCTGGTCGTCGACTTCGGTGCGCAGTACGCCCAGCTCATCGCCCGACGCGTCCGCGAGGCCCGGGTCTACAGCGAGATCGTGCCGAGCACCATGCCGGTTCAGGAGATGCTCGCCAAGAACCCGGCGGCGATCATCCTCTCCGGCGGGCCCTCGTCCGTGTACGAGGAGGGCGCGCCCCGTCTGGGCCGTGAGATCTTCGAGTCCGGTGTGCCCGTCTTCGGCATGTGCTACGGCTTCCAGCTGATGGCCCAGGTCCTCGGCGGCACCGTCGACAACACCGGCGCCCGCGAGTACGGCCGTACGGACCTGCACGTCTCCAAGTCGTCCTCCACCCTCTTCGAGGGCACCCCGTCCGAGCAGGCCGTGTGGATGTCGCACGGCGACGCCTGCTCCGCCGCCCCCGAGGGCTTCACCGTGACGGCGTCCACGGACGTCGTCCCGGTCGCCGCCTTCGAGAACGACGAGCAGAAGCTGTACGGCGTCCAGTACCACCCCGAGGTCATGCACTCGACGCACGGCCAGCAGGTGCTGGAGCACTTCCTCTACCGTGGTGCCGGTCTGACCCCGTCCTGGACGACCGGCAACGTCATCGAGGAGCAGGTCGAGGCGATCCGCGCGCAGGTCGGTGACAAGCGCGCGATCTGCGGTCTGTCCGGCGGTGTGGACTCCGCCGTCGCCGCCGCCCTCGTCCAGAAGGCCATCGGTTCCCAGCTGACCTGCGTCTACGTCGACCACGGCCTGATGCGCAAGGGGGAGACCGAGCAGGTCGAGAAGGACTTCGTGGCCTCGACCGGGGTGAACCTGAAGGTCGTCGACGCCGAGGAGCGGTTCCTCAAGGCGCTCGCCGGGGTCAGCGACCCCGAGGAGAAGCGGAAGATCATCGGCCGGGAGTTCATCCGGGTCTTCGAGCAGGCGCAGGCCGAGATCATCGCGGACGAGGGTCCCGCGGTCGAGTTCCTGGTCCAGGGCACCCTCTACCCCGACGTGGTCGAGTCCGGTGGCGGTACCGGCACCGCCAACATCAAGTCCCACCACAACGTCGGCGGCCTGCCCGAGGACCTCGAGTTCCAGCTGATCGAGCCGCTGCGCAAGCTGTTCAAGGACGAGGTCCGGATGGTCGGCCAGGAGCTCGGCCTGCCGGAGGAGATCGTCCAGCGCCAGCCGTTCCCGGGCCCGGGCCTGGGCATCCGTATCGTCGGCGAGGTGACGAAGGAGCGACTCGACCTGCTCCGTGAGGCCGATGCCATCGCCCGCGAGGAGCTGACCGCGGCCGGCCTCGACCGGGACATCTGGCAGTGCCCGGTGGTCCTGCTCGCGGACGTCCGCAGCGTCGGCGTCCAGGGCGACGGCCGGACGTACGGCCACCCGATCGTGCTGCGCCCGGTCTCGTCCGAGGACGCGATGACGGCCGACTGGTCGCGGCTGCCGTACGAGGTCCTCGCGAAGATCTCCACCCGGATCACCAACGAGGTCCGGGACGTCAACCGCGTCGTTCTCGACGTGACGTCGAAGCCGCCGGGGACGATCGAGTGGGAGTGATCCCTACCTGCGCTTGATCGTGCGCAGGGGCTCGCCGGGCTTCCAGACCTGGACGACCAGGTAGGTGTCGTCCTCGACGTAGGTCCGTACGACCTCCGTCAGCTCGGTGCGGAAGAGGTGGAACGGCTCCGGCGGTTCCACCTCTTCGCCGTATGCGGCCTTCGTCTCGGGATCGTCGACCTCGACCGCCCGCCCGCTGATCCGTACGTCCCCGCCGCCCATCCCGGTGCCTTCTCCCGGGTTCGCCTGGAGTGCGAAGCGCGGGTCGTGGCGCAGGTCGAGCGCCTTGCGGGAGTCCGGCATCATGCCGAGCCACAGCTCGCCGTTCAGGAACCGCACCTCAAGGCCGGTGGTGCGCGGTGAGCCGTCCTTCCGCAGGGTCGCAAGGATGTGATGCGTGAACGCCCCGAATCGCTCCTCGACGGTCTTCGCGAGGTCGGGTTCTGCGGCGACGAAGGAAGCCCAGTTTGCTGTCATACGACGAGTGTGCCGCCGAAACCCGACATCCTCTGTCGTGATTCACATAAGTCGCCGAAGCCCTGTTCTCCTGCGCTGACCGCGGGTAACTTCCGCTCCGTACCGGAACCCAGCGCCGGAGGTCCCATGCCCGCGCCCATCCCGCCCCAGCCCCTGCCCACCGACCGGCTGCAGTTCGCGATGCCGCCGATGTACGAGTCGGTCGACGACGAACGCCGGCACCGCAAGGAACGGCTCGCCGGGGCGTTGCGGATCTTCGGGCGGTACGGGTTCGAGGACGGCGTGTCCGGGCACATCACCGCCCGCGATCCTGAGCACACCGACTGCTTCTGGGTCAATCCGTTCGGGATGCCGTTCAAGCACGTCACGGTGAGCGACCTGGTGCTGGCCAACCAGGACGGGCAGGTGGTCGACGGCCGCTACCACGTCAACCAGGCGGCGTTCACCGTGCACGCCCAGGTCCACGCCGCCCGCCCGGATGTCGTCGCCGTCGCCCACTGCCACTCCGTGCACGGCCGCGCCCTGTCCGCGCTCGGCGACCTGCTCGACCCGATCACCCAGGAGAGCTGCGCCTTCTACGAGGACCACGCCCTGTACGACGCCTACTCCGGCGTCTCCGTCGACCTCGCGGAGGGCCGCCGGATCGCCGCCGCGCTCGGCTCGCACAAGGCGCTCGTCCTGCGCAACCACGGACTGCTGACCGTCGGCGACTCGGTGGACGCGGCGGCCTGGTGGTTCCTGTCGATGGAACGCTCCTGCCAGGTGCAGCTCACGGCCAAGGCGGCCGGGCGTCCCGTGCTCATCGACCACAAGTCGGCGGTGGCGACGCGCGAGCAGCTCGGCGGTGACCTGGTCGCGTGGATCAACTACCAGCCGCTGTGGCAGGACATCAGCCGCGGTGAGCCGGATCTGCTGTCGTAGTGTCGTAGCGGACGGTTCCTGGCGTGGGTTCGGGTTCCGTCACGCTGGATGATCTCGGCCTTACGGAAGTTCTTGCGGTCGGGTCAACACGGCGGCCGTCCTTTCACCCGCGCTGACCAGACCTGCCGGACCCGAGCCGGGTTGGCGTAGGGCACAATTCGCTGTCGTCGCACGGGAGTTGTACGCCTTGGATGTACGACTCCGTTCTAACGGTGATGCGCGGGAAGGCAGGCGTCGGGCGTGGCGGTGCAGGAAGCGAGACAGGACGCGGGCGCGAGTGCGCGCGCGGGCGCCCACGGGGGCGGCTGCACCTGCGGGGACTGCCCGCACGGGGCGCGTACGGGACACCGGCGGGCCGTCGCCGAATTCCTGCTGAAGCGCGATCAGTTCGCGGCCGGGCAGGGACTGCCGGCGGCCGTGGCCCACTCGGTCTCGGCCTCCCGCCAGTGGGTCTCCGAGGAACTGACCCAGTCCGCGGCGGTCGTCGCCGAACGCGGCCGGGCGGAGGGCGAGGCCTGGCTGGCGCGCCTGTGGCGCCGTACCGCCTACGCGGCCTGGACGCTGGTCCTGCTGTTGCTGCTGATGCAGTCGCTGACCGCGATCGGCGCGGGCTGGACGACGGCCCGCACGGCCGGGCTGTGCGCCGCGCTGGTGGCGGCGGGGGCCTCACGGCGGCTTCCTGGTTCCACCGGACACGCGGCGGGGTACTGGCCCCGGTCATCGGCGAGGACAACCGCCTGTCCACCTCCCGTGCCGTGGCCGCACTCTGGGTGCTGTTCGTCGCCTACGCGGTGCTCGTGCTGGCGGGGCAGCTGGCGGCGGCCTCCGCGCCCGGCGAGCGCGACGCGCTGATCGCCGGGCTCGAACTCGCCCGCGGCGCCGGGGTGGTGACCGTCCTCGCCGTCACGTGTGCGATCGCGGTACTGGTGCGGCGGGTGGTCGGCCTGCGCGTCCTCGGGCAACGGCTGCAGAAGGTCCGCGCGGACCGGCCGAGGGCTGCCGACCTGCTGACGGACGATTCGGGGCGGGGCACCTTCGCCGACATCCAGTACGTCGTCATCAGCGCCGTCGCCCTGCTCTTCGCGGCGGTACGGCTGGCCCGCCGCCCCGACCAACTGCCCGACCTGCCCTGGGGGCTCGCGGTGGTGGTGCTGGTGTCGGCGGCCACCTACCTGGCCGGCAAGTACGCCGAGGGCGGCCGCCCGGTCGTCCTCTCCGTCGTCCGTGCCCGCGAGGCCGGTGACCTGGACGCACCGATCCGCACCGGCGAGGACATCGAGATCCGCGGCGCGGGCTTCGTCCCACCGGGTGCCGACGGTGCCGACCGCCTGTCCCGGATGGTGGTCCGCATCGGCGCGGTCCACGTCCACGTCCCCCTCGTCCCCGTGGCCGGCGGCTTCAGCAACCCCACGGACGGCCTGCTGACCGTGCCCGTGCCGGCGGATGTGGAGCCCGGGCGGGTGGAGGTACGCGTGGTCACCGCGGCCGGGGTCGAGACGAATGCGTATGCGATCGATGTGACGGAGTGACAGAAGGGCCGACGTCCCCGCCAAGAGCCGGGCGTTGCTGCTGAGGCCAGTTCACCGAAATCCGGCCGGAACGCGATTGAGCCGGTCCTCCCTTGCGTACGTATCGTCTGATGAGGGCCCACGGCACGGCGTCCGAGAGGCGGCTATCAGCGATGACTCACGGTATTCGTACGGACACGCACACCCCCCATCTCAACGGCGACCGCGACTGGCGGGACACCGCCACCCGTTACGCCCTGCTGCCCCTGCGCATCTTCCTCGGCGTCACCTTCATCTACGCCGGCCTCGACAAACTCACCGACAGCGCCTTCATGAAGGACGCCGGCTCCGGCTCCGTCGGCGACATGATGCGCACCGTGCGGGATTCCTCGGCCATCCCGGCGCTGGTCGACATGGCACTGGAGAATCCCGTCGCCTTCGGCTACGCCATCGCCTTCGGTGAACTCGCCGTCGGTATCGGCACCCTCTTCGGCCTCCTCACCCGCCTCGCCGCCTTCGGCGGTGCACTGATCTCCCTCAGCCTCTGGCTGACGGTCAGCTGGGCCTCCGACCCGTACTACTACGGCAACGACCTCCCCTACCTCATGGCCTGGCTCCCCCTCGTCCTCGCGGGCGCGCCCATGCTTTCGCTGGACGCGGCACTCCGCTCCCGGCGACGCCGACGGGCCTATCGGTAGGCCGACCTCGGCGGCTGGCGAGAGGTGCCGCATCGGCTGGGCGGGAGGCGCTGCGTCGGCCTGGCTACGGGCTCGGCCGCGGCCAGGGCGGTGAGGTGCCCTCCGGCCTTTCGGCGCGCGGCAGGGTCGGGCTGGTCGGCACGCGAGTCCGTGGGTGGGGGGCGGCCGACGGCGGCCGGGTGGTACCCCGGCTGCTCAACTCCACCGGCGTTGTCAGCGGGGCGCGTCGACGGGCGTGTCCTGCCGGGGGGCGCGGTCCGTCCCGCGGCGCCGGCGTATGGCGCGGCCGGCCATCCCCGCGATCCCGGCGAGACAGAGGCCGCCCACAACCACGGGGATCACCACGAACCACGGTGTCTCCCAGGCGTCGCCCGCGTCACCGGCGTAGATGACGCCCGCGACGGTGACGAAGAAACCGGCGACCAGCCTCCCGGGCTGGAACTCATGACGCAGCACGGCTCACCTCCACCTGTCCGACACCCACATGGAGGTCCAGCTCGACCGTGCCCGCGCTCTTGGTGCCCGAGGCCGGCTTCAGCGTCACCTCCTGGTACCTGCCCGGCTGCACATCCACGTCCTGTGTCTGCTCGCCCGGCAACTGGATGTCACCCAACCCCACGTCGATACTCGCCTTCACGGTCACGTCCGGCGGGACGATCACCAGCAGCCGACCGGCGCCCACGTCGGCGTCCGTGGACACCGTCTGGCCCTTGGCCGGGTTCAGCCGGGTCAGGTCCAGGGTGCCGACGCCGGTACCGAGGTCGTAGGCCGGCGCCACGTCCGCCACCGCGGCCGGCCGCCAGGTCGTCCGTATCCACTCCGTGCCGATCTCCTTGGGCAGTGCCGCCGCCCCGGCCAGCAGGCCCGCCGTGACGACCGCCAGGAAGATCGACCCCGCTCCCGTACGGCCCAGGAACGCGCTGACCGCGATGCCCAGACCGATGACGGCGAGCGCGCACGCCAGGCCGGTCTGCAGGCTGGTGCCCAGCGGCTGCTCGTCCCAGGTCACGCGGGTGCCGAGGGCCCCGGCGAGCAGGGCGAACAGGAAGACCCAGCCGCCTATCCAGCGCGGGCCGCGCGGTCTGGGGGGCGCGGGGCGCGGGATGCGAAGGTCCTCGTGGCCGCTCCGGCGGGTGCTGATGTTGACGGCCGCCGCGATGTCACGGTCGCGGGATTCGTGCGGTCCCCAGAGATAGCCGGTGCCTCCGACGTGCGTGCCGTCCTTGACGATCGGGTCGCGCCACCAGGACGGGTAGGCGGCCGCAACCGGGGGAGCCTGGGCCTCCGGCGGCGCGTCGGCGGCCGCCTGGGCGGCCAGAGGGTCGGGGTCGGGGGCGCCGCGGCGCTGCGACCAGTACCCGGCGCCCGCGAGGAGGAGGGACAATACGACGGCGAAGGTCAGCACGCTGCCGTTGTTCAGCATCGTCAGGAAGACACCGCAGCCGACCAGCGCGAACAGCACCGCCGTGAGCGCCTGCCCGTCGACGCGGCCGGTCAGGAGCTTGTGCACCTCGTTCTGGTCCTCGTCGTCGTACGGGACGAAGAGCCAGGCGAAGCCGTAGAAGATGAGACCGAGGCCGCCGGTCGCGGCGAGCACCGCGAGTGTGATCCGGAAGATCACCGGGTCCATGTCGAACTGCCGCCCAAGACCGGCGCACACCCCGGCGAACACCTTGTGCCGTCGGTCCCGCCGGAGCCTGAGGGGCGGCTCGGACACCTCGGCATCCTCGGGCGCCCCGGCAGCGTGAGGCGCTCCGGTGCCGCCGGTCGTCGTCTTCCCGTTCATGTGCCCGGTCCCGCTCGCCTCTCCTGCAGCGCCGGCCCCATCGTCGGTCCTGCCCGGCTGTCCGTCCTCGCCCTGCGTGCTCGTTTGCTCGGGCGCGCCCGCGCCGTCGTGCGCGCGCGGTTCCTCACCTGTGCCCGTCGCGGCCGCCGCGTCGGACGGGGCGGCCGCTGCAGGCAGGGCATCCGCGTCGGGCACGGCGTCTGCGGCGTGCTGGTGATCAGTCATGAGTCCATGGTGACGGGCGAGCCGCCGCGGCGGGAGTCGGAATGACCCTGGCCGGACCCTGATATCGCCCCTGAGCCGAAGCCGGGGAGGCGTTCGACTGACCGGCCCGTCGAAGATCAGGGGAGTCTCGGGGGTCGACCCTGATGCTCCCGCCCGCCGACCGTGTGACCATCGATGGCATGCCGGAAGCCGCAACCGCAGCAGCGCCACTCGCCGAACCGCGGCCGCCGCGCAAGCTCTACCGCAGCAGTGACGGACGCTGGCTCGGTGGCGTGGCGCGGGGGCTCGCCGGGCACCTCGGCCTGCCCGTGATCTGGGTACGCCTGGTCTTCGTCGGCCTGTTCATGGCCGACGGCCTCGGCGCGCTGCTCTACGCCGCGTTCTGGTTCTTCGTGCCGCTCGGCGTCGGTGGCGTCGAAGCACAGAAGCCACCGTCCCTGGTCACCACGGAGACCTCTCCCGACGGCCGGCGCAAACTCATGGCCCGCAAGCCGGACAAGGGCCAGATAGTCGCCCTGCTGCTCATGGTCGTCGTGGCCATGGTCTTCGTGGGCAACGTCAACCTGGGCACCGGCGCTCAGGCCTACCTCTGGCCGACCGTGCTCGTCGGCGCGGGCGTCGCCCTGGTGTGGCGCCAGGCTGACAACGCCCGCCGGGCCCGCTGGGTCGAGGTCGGCCGCCGCAAACGCACGCTCACGCTGCTGCGCGCAGTGGCCGGCGTCCTGCTGGTCACGGCCGGTGTCACCGGCATCTTCGTGCTGCAGGGCTCCGCAGCCCACCTCGGCTCCGTCCTGCAGGCGGCCCTCGCGGTCCTCGTCGGGATAACACTCCTCGCCGGCCCCTACCTCGTGCGCATGACCCAGGATCTCTCCGAGGAGCGTCTGATGCGCATCCGCGCCCAGGAGCGGGCGGAGGTCGCCGCCCATGTCCACGACTCCGTGCTGCACACCCTGACCCTGATCCAGCGCAACGCGGAGAACGCCGGCGAGGTGCGCCGCCTCGCCCGCGCCCAGGAGCGCGACCTGCGCACCTGGTTGTACAAGCCCGAGGGCACCGGCAAGGACGAGGCCGACGAGCCGACCGCCCTCGCCGACGCCGTGCGGCGCAACGCCGCCGAGGTCGAGGACAAGCACGGCGTCCCCATAGAGGTCGTCGTGGTCGGCGACTGCCCGCTCGACGAGAAGATCGGCGCACAGATGCAGGCCGCACGCGAGGCAATGGTCAACGCCGCCAAGTACGGTGGCGAGGGCGGCGCCGTGCAGGTCTACGCCGAAGTCGAGAGGAAGACGGTCTTCGTGTCCGTGCGGGACCGCGGCCCCGGCTTCGACCTCGACTCGATACCCGCCGACCGCATGGGCGTCAGAGAATCGATCATCGGCCGCATGGAGCGCAACGGCGGTACGGCCCGGTTGCGGGCGGTGCCGGGCGGCGGCACCGAGGTCGAGCTGGAGATGGAGAGGGCGGAGAAGACGTCATGAGCGACCCGACCGAGGCGAACGGCACGGCAGGGGAGGCGGCCGAGTCCGCTCAGTCGCCGGGCGGCGGTGCCGGGCGGCGTCACGTGCGCGTGGTGCTCGTCGACGACCACCGGATGTTCCGCACGGGAGTCCAGGCCGAGATCGGCCAGACCGAGCAGACCGGCGTCGAGGTCGTCGGCGAGGCCGCGGACGTCGACCAGGCGGTCACGGTCATCACCGCGACCCGGCCCGAGGTCGTCCTTCTCGATGTGCACCTCCCGGGCGGCGGCGGGGTGGAAGTCCTGCGCCGCTGCGCCACGTTGATGGCTGACACCGAGCAGCCCGTCCGCTTCCTCGCGCTGTCCGTCTCGGACGCGGCAGAGGACGTGATCGGTGTGATCCGGGGTGGCGCCCGGGGGTACGTGACGAAGACGATCACGGGTACGGACCTGGTCGACTCCATCTTCCGGGTCCAGGAGGGCGACGCGGTCTTCTCCCCACGCCTGGCCGGCTTCGTCCTGGACGCCTTCGCCTCCACCGACGCGCCTCCCGTCGACGAGGACCTCGACCGCCTCACCCAGCGCGAACGCGAGGTCCTCCGCCTGATCGCCCGCGGCTACGCGTACAAGGAGATCGCCAAGCAGCTCTTCATCTCCGTGAAGACGGTGGAGTCCCATGTCTCGGCGGTTCTGCGCAAGCTCCAGCTGTCCAACCGGCACGAGCTGACGCGGTGGGCGACGGCACGACGGCTGGTGTGAGGGCCCGGCCTCATACCACCCGGGTCGCTCCGGAGAAGGGCATCTCGTCGATCGGGGCCAGCCGTACCGGCGCCGAGGGGTTCGGGGCGTGGATCATCTGACCGTTGCCGACGTAGATGCCGACGTGACTGATGCCGGAGTAGAAGAACACCAGGTCGCCAGGGAGGAGTTCGGAGCGGGAGACACGGCGGCCGGCGTCGATCTGGGCGTAGGTGGTGCGGGGCAGGGAGATGCCGGCGGAGCGGTACGCGGCCTGGATCAGGCCCGAGCAGTCGAAGGCGTCCGGGCCGGTCGCGCCCCAGACGTAGGGGCTGCCGAGCTTCTGGTAGGCGTACGAGACGGCCGCCGCGGAACGGGAGTTGGGTGCCGCGGCCGTGGCGGAGAGGCTGTCGCGCCCGGCCGTG
>NZ_JBQQCE010000116.1:0-23205 GCF_052245645.1 Streptomyces sp. KR55
CCGGCCCCCGTCCGAGCCACCCCACCCCCCGCGTCTACCCTTGAGCCATGGACTACGTCTCCGCGCTCCTGCCCCCGTTCGTCATGGCCGTGTTCTTCATCGGTGTGATCAGGGTGATCGTGAAGACCCAGGGCGGCACCAACAAGGCCAAGGAGGACGCGATCGTCGATGCCGCCATCGCGCGTGCGGAGGGTGCCCGTCAGTCCTCCACGCGCAGCGACGCCTGAGCCGCCGCACGACGACCCGGCCGCCCGGCGGCCCACGCACCGACCACCCCCGTCACAAGTCCGCCCAATTTGTTCTGGTTTGCGGAGAAAAGCAACTGAACGTGCCGGTTCGGTGCGCAAGTGCGCAGACATCCCACTATTGTGATGAGTTGTGCCTCGCCCATTGGGAGAACTCGAAGACGCGGTCATGACGCGGGTGTGGAAGTGGAACCGCCCGGTGACCGTTCGAGAAGTCCTGGAAGATCTTCAGCAGGAACGGTCCATCGCCTACACCACGGTGATGACCGTTATGGACAATCTCCATCAGAAGGGCTGGGTGCGCCGCGAGTCGGAAGGCCGGGCCTATCGATATGAGGCCGTCTCCACCCGGGCCGCCTACGCCGCCGCCCTCATGAACGAGGCCTGGTCGCAGAGCGACAACCCCGCAGCCGCGCTCGTCGCCTTCTTCGGCATGATGAGCGAGGAACAGCGACAGTCGCTGAGCGACGCCGTACGCATCGTCCAGGGCCCGGAAACGCCCGCACCCCCACCTGCCGAACGCACCCAAGCCCCGGAATCCCCCTCCGATAGCGCGGGCGAGAACCCCGGCTCGGCACCGGAGGACGGCGGGCGATAGCGTCCGCTCATGTCCGCAGAGAGTCCCGAAGTCACCGCTAAAGCCATCACTGTCCGGCGGGCCCGGACCAGCGATGTCCCGGCCGTCCGCCGACTGCTCGACGCGTACGTTCGCCTCGGCATCCTGCTCGACAAAGCCACGGTGACGCTTTACGAGGACATCCAGGAGTTCTGGGTCGCGGAACGTGACGACAACGCCGAGGTGGTCGGCTGCGGTGCACTGCACGTGATGTGGGAAGACCTCGCGGAAGTCCGCACGCTCGCCGTGAAGCCCGGCCTCAAGGGCGCCGGCGTCGGCCATCAGTTGCTGGAGAAGTTGCTCCAGACCGCACGCTGGCTGGGTGTTCGCCGCGTTTTCTGTCTGACCTTCGAAGTGGACTTCTTCGGCAGGCACGGCTTCGTGGAGATCGGTGAGACGCCGGTCGACACCGATGTCTACGCCGAGCTGCTCCGTTCCTATGACGAGGGCGTCGCCGAGTTCCTCGGACTCGAACGAGTGAAACCGAACACCTTGGGCAACAGCCGGATGCTTCTGCATCTGTGATCGCCGCGGGTATGCCGGTGGTATGCGAGGAGTATTCCGCCCGACCCGGCTGCCCAGGTTCCCTATGTCCGAAACGCGCATGTTTCCGGGCGGGGAGCTGTGATCGGTCTCTGCCGGGGGTTTGTGTTTTTCCAGCAAAAGCGGTTTGCTTTCCGACGTACTGCAGTAGTGCATATAACAGGGGGCGGCGAAACGGGCGGACGCCGCAGACCCCCGGCCCTCACGTTATCGATGAAAGGAAATCCGGTGGCACAGAAGGTTCAGGTCCTTCTTGTCGACGACCTCGACGGCGGCGAGGCGGACGAGACAGTGACGTTCGCGCTGGACGGCAAGACGTACGAGATCGACCTCACGACCGCCAATGCGGACAAGCTTCGCGGCCTTCTCGACCCCTATGTGAAGGGCGGCCGGCGTACCGGTGGCCGTGCTTCCGGCGGGCGTGGAAAGGCGCGTGCCGCTGCCGGCGGTAGCCAGGACACCGCTGCGATCCGTGCGTGGGCGAAGGAGAACGGTTACGAGGTCAACGACCGTGGCCGTGTTCCGGCGTCCATTCGCGAGGCCTACGAGAAGGCGAACGGCTGAGCGCACGCGCGTCGCAGCCGGATCCGGTGGCAGTGAGTGGCCACCGTGTCCACCAGCCGTACGAGATCGGGGGCGCCCCCACCGCCCCCCATGGCCGACAGCGTCGGCAGCGAGGCCTCGACCTCGCACCCCGGCTCGGGGGGCCGCAGCCACACGGCGGCCCCCTGAAGAGAGCCGCCTGAGCGGCCCGGGGAAAGCGGCCGCCCTCCGGCCGGGCCGGAGGGCCCCGTCTCGGGCTCACCCGGCTCCAGTGGATCCAAGAGCGGATCCGAGCACGGATCCGCGAGTGCTGCGCCGCTCCCCGGGGGCCTCGGGGCGTCCATGACGCCGCCCGGGCCGATGGCCGTCAGGTCCAGGGGCAGGGTGCCCCACTCCAGCCAGTCCAGCAGCCCCGGCAGCTCCTCGGCGCTGCCCGCGGCCACCAGCAGCCGCATCCGGTCGCCCCGCACGGCCACCGGGGAGCCGGGATCCAGATGCCGCAGCGCGGCGCATCCCGCCTCGGCCGGCACGTCCAGGACGTCGAAGCGCAGGCCCACACGCAGGCGGACCGGAGTGCCGGGCGCGGTCGCCCAGCCCAGTTCGTTCTCGTACCACCGCCGCACCCGGTCGCTCGAGTCGAGCGACCGGCGGGGAAGGGGGACCATGGGCATAGCGCCAACCATGTCCAGCGCAACCGTCAAAAGGGCGTGCGAGTTACGCTGAGTGTTTCAGTGAATGCGCAGAGTACCGAAGACGGGGGCGCGTGGGGGCGTGGAGTGGCGCAAGGTTGTTCGCCCGTAGCTGAGGGAACGGGCGCGCGCTGCATGGACTGTCAGTCCGAGCGGGTAAGACATCCCTAGTGGGAGGGGGCGACACGCAGGAAAGGGCGTCTCACGTTCGCCATCGGCGTACTGATGGTGAGGGTAACTGCCTGGCCTGCGGGAACATCGTCTCGCACCATCGGGTTGGAGCAGATGTCGGCGTTCGAGGTCAGGAGGCCAAGGACGGTGTCGGCAGTTGGAATGAGCGGTCCCCGCTTGCGGGACTAAGCTGCGGAAGGACAGGGAGGGGAAGTTCCCCTTACTGCCTGACCGCTCTGAGGAGCGATTAACGATGTTCGAGAGGTTCACCGACCGCGCGCGGCGGGTTGTCGTCCTGGCTCAGGAAGAAGCCCGGATGCTCAACCACAACTACATCGGCACCGAGCACATCCTCCTGGGCCTGATCCACGAGGGTGAGGGTGTCGCCGCCAAGGCCCTTGAGAGCCTCGGGATTTCGCTCGAGGCGGTCCGCCAGCAGGTGGAGGAGATCATCGGCCAGGGCCAGCAGGCGCCCTCGGGCCACATTCCCTTCACCCCCCGTGCCAAGAAGGTCCTGGAGCTGTCGCTCCGCGAGGCCCTTCAGCTGGGCCACAACTACATCGGCACGGAGCACATCCTGCTCGGCCTGATCCGTGAGGGCGAGGGCGTCGCCGCCCAGGTCCTGGTCAAGCTGGGCGCAGATCTGAACCGCGTGCGGCAGCAGGTGATCCAGCTGCTCTCCGGTTACCAGGGCAAGGAGGCCGCCACCGCCGGTGGGCCTGCCGAGGGCACCCCCTCGACGTCCCTGGTCCTCGACCAGTTCGGCCGGAACCTCACCCAGGCCGCTCGTGAGTCCAAGCTCGACCCGGTCATCGGGCGCGAGAAGGAGATCGAGCGGGTCATGCAGGTGCTGTCCCGCCGTACGAAGAACAACCCGGTCCTGATCGGTGAGCCCGGCGTCGGCAAGACCGCCGTCGTGGAGGGCCTCGCTCAGGCCATCGTCAAGGGCGAGGTGCCCGAGACCCTCAAGGACAAGCACCTCTACACCCTGGACCTCGGCGCGCTGGTCGCCGGCTCCCGCTACCGCGGTGACTTCGAGGAGCGCCTGAAGAAGGTGCTCAAGGAGATCCGCACCCGCGGCGACATCATCCTGTTCATCGACGAGCTGCACACGCTGGTCGGTGCGGGTGCCGCCGAGGGCGCCATCGACGCGGCCTCCATCCTGAAGCCGATGCTGGCCCGCGGTGAGCTGCAGACCATCGGTGCGACCACGCTGGACGAGTACCGCAAGCACCTGGAGAAGGACGCGGCCCTGGAGCGCCGCTTCCAGCCGATCCAGGTCGCCGAGCCGTCCCTGCCGCACACGATCGAGATTCTCAAGGGCCTGCGCGACCGGTACGAGGCGCACCACCGCGTCTCCATCACCGACGAGGCGCTGGTCCAGGCCGCCACCCTGGCCGACCGGTACATCTCGGACCGCTTCCTGCCGGACAAGGCGATCGACCTGATCGACGAGGCCGGTTCCCGGATGCGTATCCGCCGGATGACCGCTCCGCCGGACCTGCGCGAGTTCGACGAGAAGATCGCCGCCGTCCGCCGGGACAAGGAGTCCGCGATCGACTCGCAGGACTTCGAGAAGGCCGCCTCCCTGCGCGACAAGGAGAAGCAGCTCCTGGCCGCCAAGACCAAGCGGGAGAAGGAGTGGAAGGCCGGCGACATGGACGTCGTCGCCGAGGTCGACGGCGAGCTGATCGCCGAGGTCCTCGCCACGGCCACCGGCATCCCGGTCTTCAAGCTGACCGAGGAGGAGTCCAGCCGCCTGCTCCGCATGGAGGACGAGCTCCACAAGCGGGTCATCGGCCAGGACGACGCCGTCAAGGCGCTGTCGAAGGCGATCCGGCGTACGCGTGCGGGTCTGAAGGACCCGAAGCGTCCGGGTGGTTCGTTCATCTTCGCCGGCCCGTCCGGTGTCGGTAAGACCGAACTCTCCAAGGCGCTGGCCGAGTTCCTCTTCGGTGACGAGGACGCGCTGATCTCCCTCGACATGTCGGAGTTCAGCGAGAAGCACACGGTGTCGCGTCTCTTCGGTTCGCCCCCCGGTTACGTGGGCTACGAAGAGGGCGGCCAGCTGACCGAGAAGGTCCGCCGCAAGCCGTTCTCCGTCGTCCTCTTCGACGAGGTCGAGAAGGCCCACCCGGACATCTTCAACTCGCTGCTGCAGATCCTGGAGGACGGTCGTCTGACCGACTCCCAGGGCCGGGTCGTGGACTTCAAGAACACGGTCATCATCATGACGACCAACCTCGGCACCCGGGACATCTCCAAGGGCTTCAACCTGGGCTTCGCCGCCGCGGGTGACACGAAGACCAACTACGAGCGCATGAAGAACAAGGTCTCGGACGAGCTCAAGCAGCACTTCCGGCCCGAGTTCCTCAACCGCGTCGACGACGTGGTGGTCTTCCCGCAGCTGACCCAGGCCGACATCCTGCGGATCGTCGACCTGATGATCGGCAAGGTGGACGAGCGTCTGAAGGACCGGGACATGGGCATCGAGCTCTCCCAGTCCGCCAAGGAGCTGCTGTCCAAGAAGGGTTACGACCCCGTGCTGGGTGCGCGTCCGCTGCGTCGCACCATCCAGCGCGAGATCGAGGACTCGCTGTCGGAGAAGATCCTCTTCGGCGAGCTGCGCCCCGGTCACATCGTGGTCGTGGACACCGAGGGCGAGGGCGAGACCAAGACCTTCACCTTCCGCGGTGAGGAGAAGTCGGCCCTGCCGGACGTCCCGCCGATCGAGCAGGCGGCCGGCGGAGCGGGTCCGAACCTGAGCAAGGAGGCCTAGCCGCTGCGCTCGGCCTGAACCGAAGATCGAAGAAGGGGCTGCCCCGGGACGCGAGTCCCGGGGCAGCCCCTTCTCTGTTGCCGGGTCAGGACAACTGGCCGTCGTAGTCCGGCAGCTTGTACGTCTTCTCGGCGTGGCCGCCCGACAGGTCGGTGGTGTTGTTGCCGATGTTGGCGATGATCGTGTAGCCCTTCGACTCGATGTCGACGCGCTGGGCGGTCTTGTAGGCGGCGACGTCCTTGAAGAGGTCGAGGAAGCCACGCACATAGAGGCCGTCGACCTCGTAGCCGGCCTTCTCCAGGTTGTACTCGGTGGGCGCGTAGATGATGCCCGGGCGGGCCGTGACGAAGAACAGGTCGACGCCGTGCTCCTGGGCGTACTCGGCGACCTCCAGGACCGGCTGGTTGGCCGGCTGCGGGTAGCTGAAGCCGAAGTCGGTCTCCAGGGTGGTGTTGTCGATGTCGAAGACGATCGCCTGCTTCTCACCCGGCTGCGACTGGGCGATGCGCTGCTTCAGGTAGGGCAGTGCCTGGTCCATCACCGCCTGGCAGTCCTTCTGCCAGGTGTCGTAGTCCACGTCCGCCGCGGCGGCGGTGGTGGCGGTGGTGGTCGTGCCGGTGCTGGTCGCGGCCTCGGCGGGGGCGGCGATGGCCACGAGGGCGGCTGCTGCGACGGCGGTTGCGGCGGTGCGGCTCGCCCAGGGGCGTCGTCTCGTCATGTGTGGGGGTCCCTTCACGTCCGTACGGTGTCCGTACGGCTGCCAACGTGTCGTGGGCATGCTCGTCGGTGTGGATGGCGTGAGGGGAACCGTAGGGTTACTGGACGGTAGGTGAACAGAGGTGTGCGTCACATAACGCTGCTGGTTCTCTTGAAGGTCGGTGCGACCGGCAGCGGGGCGAGGATGTGTTCCGGGATCTCTATGACGTCCACGACGTGGACGATGGTGACCGTGCGCAGATTGGGGAACAGGGACGGGATGTCCGAAAGGTCCTCGGTGCCGTGGAAGTTGGTGATGCGCAGGTCGGTGACTCGGGGCAGGGGCGGGCCGCTCCAGCCGAGGTGCTGCCAGTTGATGCGCAGTTGCTCCAGTTCGGGGAGCCGGGCGATCTCCTCGTAGTCCTCGGGGGTGAGCCCTCCGTCCACCTTGGTGAAACTCAGCTGCTTCAGGGAGCGGAGGCGGTGCAGGCCGCGCAGGCCGGTGGCCAGGAGCGCCGAACCGGTGAACCCGAGGTGCCGCAGGGGCACGTCCCGGGGGAGCACGTCGTCGAGCGACTCGCCCCCGAGCAGGATGCCGAGGTCGAGATGGGCCAGGGTCGATGAGCCGGAGAGCACGGACAGCGCGTCCGTCCGCCCTTCCAAGGGCGGCACCTCGTCCAGCGACAGCCGGGACAGCGGCAGTCGGGCCAGTGGGGTGAGGTCGTCGACGTACGAGACCCACTTGAGGTCCAGGTAGGTGAGCCGGTGCAGACCGGCGAGGCTGTCCAGGTCCCGCAGCCGGTTGTTCTCACGGATGACGAGCTCTTCCACTGTGTCAGGTGTGAGCACGCCCGGATCGAGGTCACCGATGAGCTGTACCGAGCGCCGGCCGCCCAGTTCCCTCAGGATGTGAAGGTGTTCCTTGGAGCGGGCGGTGAAGAACAGGCCGTCCTCGGGCAGGTGGGCGATGACCTCTGTGCCGTACCGGCGGGCAGGGAACCGGCCCCACGTCCAGCTGAGTTGGGCGCGGACGTCCAGGGCGGGATGGGTACGGAACCGGGCGAGTACCGGCAGCGCGGCGTCTGTGCCGATGAGTGACGCCGCGACGACGACCGCCCGTGCCTCGGCGTCGCTGAGTCCCCCTGGACCCCGCAGCAGCTCCAGGGCGAGCGGGCCCACCGACGCGAGGGACTGGGCCTCGCCGGTCGTCCGGGGTGGGATCAGCGCGGCGGCATTGCGCTCGACATCCTCCCGCACTCCCGGATCCAGTTCCGTCGCGTGCTCCAGGGACGCCAGCGCCAGGAGTCGTACCCGCGCCCCAGCGGGGTCTTCGAGCCGGCCTGCGGCAGCGATCAACTCCCGTAGCAGCTCGGCCCGTTCCCGCGGCCGGGCATGCGCCACCGCCATCCGGATCACGTCCGCCCACTGCTCGTCCGCCGCCCCGTGCACCAGCAGCCCGAAGTCCCCGTCCTCCACGGCGGCCTTCGCGCCCAGGTAGTCCTGGAAGGTGCGGTGCGCGAACTCCACGGTGCCGGGGGCGGGTTCGCGCAGCAGGCCGCTGCGGACGAGCAGGTACCGCAGGATCTGGCCGGCGTCGCCCTGCGTGGCGGCGGCCGGGAGGGAAGGCAGGACGTCGGCGATGATCCGTTCCGCCCGCTCGGCGTCCATCTCCGACTGGTTGTTGCGGATCAGCCAGTAGGCGAGGCGCTGAAGGAGCTGGATCTGGGGGAGCTCGGTGAGCTGGATGCCGTCGTGGCCGTACATGTCCCGCTCCTCGTCCCGCCGCGCCAGCAGCATCGACAGCGCGGCGTCGTACAGCTCCTGCCTCCCGTGCGGCAGATAGCCCCGCCGGTCGCGGTGCAGTGCGCAGATCAGCCCGCACATCAGGGGGTTGGTGGCGAGGCGGCCGAGGTCGGACTTGGTGCGCAGGGCGTCGAGGAGGGAGCGTTCGTAGTCGTCGAGACGTTCGGGGTCGGGGGCGTCGGCCCGTGCCGCCGTGTGCCAGCGGGAGACGAACGCGGCCACGTCGTCCCGGCTCATGGGGGTGAGCATCAGCTCCGTGAAGCCGTCGGCCGCGAGCCAGTCCTCCCGTACGGCGGAGGGGCGGGAGGTGACCAGCCACTGGTTGCCGGGATAGACGTCCAGCAGGTCGCGCACCCAGCGGCGGGTGCGCTCCCGCTCGCGTTCGGGGATCTCGTCGATGCCGTCGATCAGGAGCAGGGCGCGGCGGGCGGTGAGCACGCGGTCCACCCAGCCGTCCGGCTGGTTCGCGTGGAACGGGACGCGTACGGCGGCCAGAAAGGCGTCGGGGGCGGGCAGCCCCTCGGGGCGGCGGACCAGGGTGCGCAAGGGGAGGACGAAGGGGATGCGGTCGCCGCGCTCGCCCCGGGCCGCGGTCACCGCGAGCCACTGCACCAGCGTGGTCTTGCCGGAGCCGGCCACTCCGCGCAGCAGTACCCGGTCGTGCTCGGCGAAGGCCTGTTCGGCGGGCAGTGCGGTGGCGGCGGAGGCGACGCCGAGGCCGTCGGAACCGGTACCGTCCCCGGCCGGGTGCAGTGCCTGCAGGCTCAGATAGGCCGCGTCCAGGGGCCAGCGGTCGGGGGAGTTGACCAGGTCGATGCCGTAGATGGTGAGGTGGCCGTGCCTGGTCGTGACGTACGACACGTAGCGCTGCTCGAAGGCCGGGTCGGTGCCGCCGGGCGGTGGGGTCCGGGCGATCAGCTCGTCGACCCTGGCCAGCAGCTCGCTCTGCCGCCGGGTCTGTTCGACCAGCGTGCGCGGGACAAAGGTCGAGCGCTGGGTGAAGAAGTGCAGGATGTGCAGGCAGGCGGTGGTGAGCGCCCGGAAGTAGAACAGGGCCGCGTCGAGGGACAGGTCCCGGTCCGGCTTGCCGCTCGCCGCGCGCAGCCGGGCGGCCAGGGCCTCATGGCCGAGCTCCACGGCCTGTACGTCGGTCAGGTCCAGGTCGCCGAGGGCGTACAGCGTGTCGGCCAGGGCGTGGACGACGGCCTGCTCCTCGTCGGCGGGCAGGGCGCGCTCTCCGGTGCCGCGCAGGCCCCGGCGCACCAGCTCCGCGGCCAGTCCGGTCACGTCCTCGCGGCCGAGCCGCCGCTTCTCGCCCCTGAAGGTGACGTACGACGAGATCCGCACCGGCCGGTCCACCAGCCCGGCGCCCGGACCCTCGGTCACGAACAGCTTCTTCACGAGCGGTGCGACCACCCCGGACGCCAGCCTCATGCCGATGACCGTCGGTTCCACCCGGCCTCCCCCTGAGCCCCGTTGGCAGGAAACAGCAGCGTAGCCCCCGTCACATTCCGGGGTCTTTCGATCTTGCCCATCGGTGACATGCCGCACAGGCGATTTGTCCGTTACTACCTGGAATAGTGGAAAGGCCGATTTGGACAAAATGGACTTTTATCTCGGAATCCTGCGACAGGACTGCTGTTATGGGTGGATTCGTCCCTGATGAGGGCTCTGTCAAGAGTCGGGAAGTTATGGGGTGGAGTACTAGGTTCCGTCGTAGGTCACACCTTTTGGGATGACCGGGTCCGGGGGTTACCAAGGGATGGCCCATTCGGCGGACGTCCGTGTGCCGGGTGGCTTTTCTCTGTCCCCGTCCCATGAGGTTTCGCATGTTCACGCGTGTCACGTCCCGTTCTTCCCGTACGCCGCAGCTCCGCACTCGCGCGGCCGTGCTGGCCGCCGGTCTCGGCGCCTCGGTCGTGCTGGGGGCCGGGGTCGCGGCCGCCGCCAACACCGTCGCGGCCACCACCACCGCAACCGCCGCCACCTCCGGCGTTGCGAGCGCCGTCGAGGCGCAGGCCGCGGCTCAGGCGAAGGCAGCGGCCAAGGTGGCCGCCGCGAACGCCAAGGCGAAGGCGGCCAAGGCGGCCGCCGCGAACACCCGGAAGACCGCGCCGCAGGCCGCCGCGAAGAAGGCCGCGTTCTGGACCAGCCCCGTCAAGAGCTACCGCCTCAGCGCCAGCTACGCGCAGGCCGGCGGCATGTGGCAGTCCACCCACAGCGGGCAGGACTTCGCCGTCCCGACCGGCACCAACGTCGTCGCCGCGCACGGCGGCACCGTGGTCAAGGCCGGCGGCAACGGCGCCGGTGACGGCCCCGCGTACGGCAACGCCGTCGTCATCAAGCACGGCAACGGGACGTTCTCCCAGTACGCCCACCTGTCCCGCATCGACGTGAAGGTCGGCCAGGTCGTCGCCACCGGTCAGCGCATCGCCCTGTCCGGCAACACCGGCAACTCCAGCGGTCCGCACCTGCACTTCGAGATCCGTACCACCCCGAACTACGGCACGGCCATCGACCCGGCCGCCTTCCTGCGCACCAAGGGCGTGACCCTCTAAGACGACCGAGCGGCGCCGCTGTGCGCCTGGGTCACCATGTCGACGGCGACCTCGAGGATGGCCTTGCGCTTGTCCTCGGGGTCGCCTTCCAGTTCCTGCATCACGAACACCGTGCCGGCGTGCAGTGTGAAGATGGCGCTCACGCAGCGGACCTGGTCGGCCAGGGTGGCGTCCCGGTCGATGATGATCTCGCGCAGGCCCCGCATGCGCTCCTTGAACAGGTCGCCGATGCGCAGTTCCCGTACGGTCGCCTGGTTTTCGTGCATGAAGCGGAACAACGGTGCGGCGTCGGAGAGCAGTTGGCTGTAGCGCCGTACGATCTCCTGCTTCGTCTCCAGGGTGTGCGGCTGGTGCCTGCCCCACTCGACCAGTTCGTCGATCGGCTGCATCAGGTCGTCGAAGATGCCGACCAGGATCTCTTCCTTGGTCTTGAAGTGGTAGTAGAGCGCCGCCTTGGTGACCTCCAGGCGCTCGGCGATCTCGCGCAGTGACGTCTTCTCGTAGCCCTGCTCGGCGAAGAGCTCCAGCGCCACGTCCTGGATGCGCTGGCGCGTGTTGCCGCGCCGCTGCTGCTTGGTGCCGCCCATCGTGCCGCCCGTCCTCGTGCTCCTGGTAAGACAAAAACTTACTTGACGCCCGGCTAGTTTGCGAGCTACGTTCCGTGGCAGAACTAGCCGGGCGGCAAGTAAGTTGGGGGAGCGGTGGCGGACACACCTGCCGACAGCACGGACACGGGGAAGCAGCCCAGGAGCGTGCGGGTCGTCCTGCTCGCCCTGATGATCGCGATGATGCTCGCGATGCTCGACAACATGATCGTGGGCACCGCGATGCCGACGATCGTCGGCGAACTGGGCGGTCTGGAACACCTGTCGTGGGTGGTGACCGCGTACACCCTGGCGACCGCCGCCTCCACCCCGCTCTGGGGGAAGCTCGGCGACATGTACGGGCGCAAGGGCTCGTTCATGACCTCGATCGTGATCTTCCTGATCGGCTCCGCGCTCAGCGGCATGGCCCAGGACATGGGTCAGCTGATCGCCTTCCGTGCCGTGCAGGGACTGGGCGCCGGCGGACTGATGGTCGGCGTGATGGCGATCATCGGCGATCTGGTGCCGCCGCGGGAGCGCGGCAAGTACCAGGGCATGATGGCCGGTGTCATGGCGCTGGCCATGATCGGCGGTCCGCTGGTCGGCGGCACCATCACCGACCACTGGGGCTGGCGCTGGACGTTCTACATCAACCTGCCGCTCGGCGCCGTAGCGCTGCTCGCCATCAGCGCGGTACTGCACCTGCCGAAGAAGCGGTCCGAGGCCCGGATCGACTACCTGGGCGCCGCGCTGCTGACCGTCGGCATCACCGCGATCGTGCTCGTCACCACCTGGGGCGGTACCGAGTACGCCTGGACCTCCGTGCAGATCATGGAGCTGATCGGCATCGGTGTCGCCGCGCTCGTCGGGTTCGTGTTCTGGCAGACCCGGGCCGCCGAACCGGTCCTGCCGCTGCACATCTTCCGCAGCCGCAACTTCACGCTGATGTCCGTCATCGGCTTCATCACCGGCTTCGTGATGTTCGGCGCAACCCTCTTCCTGCCGCTGTACCAGCAGTCGGTGCAGGGCGCGTCCGCGACCAACTCCGGGCTGCTGCTTCTGCCGATGCTCGGTGCGATGCTCGTGACGTCGATGGTCGCCGGGCGGGTGACCACCAACACCGGCCGCTACAAGGTCTTCCCGGTCGTGGGCGGTGTGCTGCTGGTCGCCGGGCTGTACCTGCTGTCCCTGATGGACACCGGGACCTCGCGGCTGACCTCCGGCTTGTACATGGCCGTCCTCGGTCTGGGCATGGGCTGCCTGATGCAGATCACCATGCTGGTCGCGCAGAACAGCGTGGAGATGAAGGACATGGGCGTCGCGTCCTCCTCCGCCACCCTCTTCCGCACGCTCGGCTCCTCCTTCGGCGTCGCCATCATGGGCGCGCTGTTCAATCACCGCGTCCAGGACGTCATGGCCGAGCGGGCCGGCGCGCTGGGCTCCAAGGTGACCGAACAGTCCGCCCAGCTGGACGCCGCGAGCCTGGCCAAGCTGCCGGCCGCGGCCCGGGAGGCCTACCAGCACGCGGTGTCCGCGGGGACCCACTGGGCGTTCCTCCTGGGCGCCGGGGTGGCTGTGGTCGCGCTGGTGGCGGCGGTGTTCGTCAAGGAGGTGCCGCTGAAGGGGGCGGGGCCGAAGGCGGACGACGGCGCTCCCGCGCAGACGCCGGTGACCGAGGCCGTCTGAGGTTCGCCTGACGTCCGTCCTACCGGTCGGGCAGCATCGGATAGCTGCCCGTGTCCGTCGGCGCGTGCTCCGGCAGCCACAGCACGGCGACCGCGCCCTCCGCCGGGATGTGCTCCGCCGCGCCGGGCGGGCGGACGTTGCGGAAGGTCAGGCGGGCGCCCAGCACCCGGGCCTGGCCGGCCGCGATGGTCAGGCCGAGGCCGTGGCCGCGACCGGCGCGGTCCTTGCTGCCGGTGCGGAAGCGGCTCGGGCCCTCCGCGAGCAGGTCCTCGGGGAAGCCGGGCCCATGGTCGCGGACGCGGATGACCCGGCCCTCGACGGTGACCTCGATCGGCGGTCTGCCGTGCCGGGCGGCGTTGGCGAGCAGGTTGAACAGCACGCGCTCCAGCCGCCTCGGGTCGGTCGTCACCTCCGACTCGTGTACGACGAGCACCTCGATGTCCGGATCCTTCGCCGCCACCCGCCGGGCGACGAACTCGCCCAGCATGATGTCCTGCAGCTCGGCCCGCTCGGAGGCCCCGTCGAGACGGGCCACCTCCAGGACGTCCTCGACCAGTGTGCGCATCGCCTTGGCCCGGTCCAGCACCAGCTCGGTCGGGCGGCCCGGCGGCAGCAGCTCGGCCGCCGTCAGCAGCCCGGTCACCGGGGTGCGCAGCTCGTGCGCGATGTCGGCGGTGACCCGGCGCTCCGCCTCCAGACGCTGCTGGAGGGCGTCCGCCATCGCATCGACGGCCCGTGCCAGGTCGTCGGTCTCGTCCCGGACGACCCCGCCGATCGCCTCCCGCACCCGGACGTCCGGCTCGCCCTTGGCGACCTGGTTCGCCGCAGCCGCCGCCTTGCGCAGCCGGCCCGACAGCTGGCCGCCGATGAGCACGCCGAGCGCGCTGCCGCCGAGGACGGCCGCTATGGAGCCGATGACGAGGGCCTGGTCGAGGTCCTTGAGGATGTCCGTGCTGCGGTCGGTGAACCCCGTGTGCAGCGACATCACATGCCCGTCCTTGAGCGGCACCGCGGCCCAGATGTCCGGCCCGCCGGCCGGACGGTCGGCCACGTAGGTCGCCCGCCGCCCCGCCTCGGCCTTCGCCCGCAGCTCGGGCGGCAGGCGCGGGTCGTCGATCTTGATGCTGGGGAAGTTGGGGCGGCCGGACAGCTCGTAGTTGCGCTGAGCGATCTGGAGGCGCTCGTCCGCGAGGTCCCGCGCGTTGTCCAGCATCGAGACGCGGGCGGCGTTGTGCACGACCAGGCTGAGCGCGATCGCGACCAGCGCACCGACCAGCGCGATGGCCGCACTGAGCTTCCACCTCAGTCCCGTACGGATGCCCGCGCGCTCCAGCCGTTCCGGAACGAGGCGTCGAAAGATCCCCCGCATACCCCTGCCCTGCTCAGGCCTTCAACTTGTAGCCGAAGCCGCGGACCGTCTCGATCCGGTCCTGACCGATCTTCGTACGCAGCCGCTGCACATGGACGTCGACGACCCGGGTGTCCCCGCCCCAGCCGTAGTCCCACACGCGCTCCAGCAGCTTGTCCCGCGACAGCACGGTGCCCGGCGCGGAGGAGAACTCCAGCAGCAGCCGCATCTCGGTCGGGGTGAGCGCCACCGGGCGGCCGGCCCGGCGGACCTCCATCCCCTCGGTGTCGACCTCCAGATCGCCGAAGGTGAGCACGCCGCCGTCCGCCCCGGCGCCGGCCTCCTCCGCCCGGCCCGCCCGGGCGCCGCCGGCGTGGCCGAAGCGGCGCAGCACGGCACGGATCCGGGCCACCAGGACGGCACCGTCGAACGGCTTGGTCACGTAGTCGTCGGCGCCCGCCTCCAGGCCCAGCACCACGTCGATGGAGTCGGCCCGCGCCGACAGCATGATCACCGGGACGGTCGACTCGTCACGGATCCGGCGGCACAGGCTGACGCCGTCCAGGCCGGGCACCATGACGTCCAGCAGGGCGATGTCGGGGCGGTTCGCGCGGAACGCCTCCAGGCCCGACAGTCCGTCGGGCATGGCGGTGACCGCGAAGCCGTCCCGCTCCAGGGCGAGCTGGGTGGCCTCGCGGATGACGTCGTCGTCCTCGACGAACAGAACGTGGGTCTGATCTGCCATCCCGCTGCTCTCTGTCCTCGTGTGCTTGTCGTGCGTGGGAGTCCGGCCGGGGGTTCAGTTGCTCTCGGGCGCCGGGGTGGCCGCGCCCCCGACCACCGAGCTGTAGTCGTTGTGCGTCCGGTACTCCTCGGTGAAGCGGCCCGAGGCCCAGCGGTACGTGATCACGTTCTCGCCGGACGGGCTCGACACCGGGTCGCCCTTCTCGTACACCTGCTTGGTCACGATCAGGTCACCGCGGTCGATTTCGGCATAGACCGGAGGTTCCTCGGACTGGAAGACATTCTGGTACGTACCGCCCTGCTCGCGATACACATACGAGCCGATGCCGACGACATCGCTGCAGGTCACAACGTTGACGACGACATCGTCGACCGGCCCTGACGTCAGATCGCCGTACGACAGGTCGACCGGGTACTCGTCGCTGGCGCACGGCTTCAGGGAGCGTTTGACCGTCGTCGAGACCTCCGGGTCGGCCATGAGGAGCTTGACCGCCGCGGGACGGGTGAGGGACTTGGCGGGCGGCACCGCGGAGGCCGGGGCCGCCGGCGAGGCCGCGGTGCCGGCGACCGCGTCGGAGTGGGCCGGGCCCTCGTCCCGGGCGCCGGTGCCGCCGGTACCGCAGGCGGAGACCGACAGGGCGAGGGCGACGAGCACGACCGCCGCCGTACTCGCCGCCTGCCAGGTGCTCCGGGCCGGGGTGGGCGGCCCCGCAGGGGGGCGTGCCGCGCCCCGCGTCTCCGGCTCCGGCCGCCGGACAGACCCTAGGCCGCGCAACGCTCCCGCTCCTCACGCTCCAGCGCGCGTGCGTCCAGATCGCGGGACTCCAGCTCCTCGCGGAGCCGGGCGAGCGCCCGGTGCAGCGTGCTCTTGACCGTTCCGGCCGACATGCCGAGGGCGGCGGCCGTCTCCTCCGTGGACATCTGCTCCCAGTGTCGCAGCACGACCACACTGCGCTGCTTCGGGGCGAGCACCTTCATGACGTCCATCAGCAGGGCGCGGTCCGCGTGCTGCTCGGCGGAGTCGTCCACGCAGGCGTCCGGGAGCTGCTCGGTGGGCACCTCCTCCAGCTTGCGGGCCCGCCACCACTCGGTCCGCGTGTTGATCATCACCCGGCGCAGATAGGCGTCCGCGAGCCGCTTGTCGGCTATGCCGTCCCAGCGGCCGTACGTCCGGGCCAGCGCCGTCTGGAGCAGATCCTGGGCGTCGACCGGGTCCGGGACCAGCCGGCGGGCGCTGCGAAGGAGCGCGTCCTGCCGGGTGCGGACGTACTCCTCGAACTCGAGCACCTCGCCCACCTCGCGCTGCGCCATGATCAACCGCCTCCATCCCCGTTACTTCTGTAGCCGTGCCACCCCGTCGGGCACGGAAATGAAGCTACGGAGGCGTTGTCACGGCGCTGTCCGAAGCAGCCTGCGGTAAACGCTCGGCTGTCCGTCGGTTGTGTAACGGAAGTAGGGAGGGGTTAAAGGCGCAGGTCAGATTGGGCGGATGCGGGGTGATTTGACACTTGGATGGAGCTGCGAACGACCGCAGATGTGTGACAGGAGTCTGTGGCGTGGCTGTACGTCAGCTCAGCGGCAGCCGGTACAGGCCGCCCGGCAGCGGCTCCACCAGGCCGTCCGCGACCAGGCCGTCCAGCGCCCGGGCCCGCTGCACCGGCTCGTGCCACACCCGGTCGAGCACCGTCTGCGGCACGGGCGCATGCGCCTCGCGCAGCACGGCGAGCAGCTTGCCACGTACCTGACGGTCGGTGCCGGCGTACGTCTGTCCCCGGCGCGGCGGACCGTCGTGCTCCGGCTTCCCGGCCAGCCGCCAGGCGCACTGTGCGGCGATCGGGCAGCTGTGGCAGCTCTCGTTCTTGGCCGTGCACACCAGCGCGCCCAGCTCCATGGAGGCCGCGGCCCAGCGGGCGGCGGTCCCCTCGTCCTCGGGCAGCAGCGCCCGGGCGAGCCGGCGCTCGGCGGCGGTGGTGGCGTTCGGCGGGTACTGCACACCGTTGACCGCGCGGGCCAGGACCCGGCGGACGTTGGTGTCGAGCACGGCATGCCGCTGCCCGTACGCGAACGACGCCACGGCCGCCGCCGTGTACTCGCCGATGCCGGGCAGCGCCAGCAGCTGGCCGTGGTCGGTCGGTACGTCCCCCCCGTGCCGCTCCGTTATGGCGACGGCGGCGCCGTGCAGCCGCAGGGCGCGGCGCGGGTAGCCGAGCCGGCCCCAGGCGCGGACGGCCTCGCCGGGGGCCTCCTCGGCGAGGTCGGCGGGGCGGGGCCAGCGAGCCAGCCAGTGCTCGTAGACGGGCAGGACGCGGTTCACCGGCGTCTGCTGGAGCATGAACTCGCTGACCATCACGCCCCAGGCGCCGGCCTCCGGGCGCCGCCAGGGCAGGTCGCGCGCATGCTCGTCGAACCAGGCGATGACGGGGGAGTGCAGCTCGGCTCCGAGCGGCGGACCGGGAACAGCGTCGGCGGGACGGGTGTGCGGTGGCTTCGTGGGCGCAGTCATGGCAGTTCCGATCCTGCCACGTCGAAGGTCGCGGACGTGGGTAGCGCGGAGTGGGGCGGGTCGGGGCGCGGTGTCGGCTGCGCCGCCCGGAGGCCGTGGCCAATGGTGCAAGGGCTGCGGTCGCGAACGGACCCGTCTCCGTCCGCTGCTCCGTCAAGTTCCGGGCGCCGCCGGGGGTGTTGTCGCCGCACCCGGCGCTCGCGGTCACGGACCGTAGGCGACGTGGGAAGGTTCGTCACTCCCTGCGTCGTCCGGTGCTCGACTCGATGACCAGCAGCGGCGCGTCGGCGGCATTCCGGGATGATGATCCGGAAAAGTTGTGGCTCCTGGCGGCGGGTGGGGCAAGCTGACGCACCGATCTCTCGTACAGTTTGCGCCGTGGGATCTCTGCGCAATCCGGTCGGGCCGCTTCCCTCCTCCATCTACTGGCGACGGAGGGTCGTCCTGCTGTCTGTGATCGCCCTGTTGGCGCTGCTGATCGCCTGGGTCCTCACATCGGGCGGCGGAGGCAGCAAGAACGGCGCCGACGGATCCGACGGCAAGAATCCCGCGCCCACGATCACACCGGGGCCGTCCAGCTCCGGACCCGCGATCAGTCAAGCGCCCGGCGGACGCGACGAGTCGGACGACGGGGACGCCAACGGGGGCGGTTCCGGGGGTGGCTCGGGAGACAGTGCCGGGGCCGGGGACTCCGGCGGAGCCGGCGGCTCGGGTGACGGCGGCGGCAGTGCGGGCAGCAGCGGCGGCGGCTCGGGTGGCGCTGCGTCAGGGGCCGACGTCGGTGCGGGGGATGCCCTGCCGGCCGGGTCCCCCTTGGCCAACTGCACGCCGAGCGCGGTGTCGTTGACGCTGCACAGCGTGCGTAACTCCTACTCGCCCGACGAGAAGCCGGTCTTCCGGCTGACCGCGCAGAACTCCTCCGGCAGTGACTGCAAGGTCGATCTCGGGCCGAAGAGCGCGGTGCTGACGATCACTCAGGCGGGGAGCGACGACGCGTACTGGTCGTCGGACGACTGTCCCAAGGGGGCCGGCGGCCTGCTGTACCGGGTGCCCGCGGGCAGCGGCATCACGTACACCGTGGAGTGGGATCGCAAGCCGAGTGTCCCCGAGTGCGGGACGCCTCCGGCGGGGGCGGCCGGGGCGGGGACGTATCTGGTGGAGGCCGCGGCGCCGGGGTTCGGGAAGGCGCGGACTTCGTTCGTGCTGGATGCCGACTGAGGTTGGCGGTCGGCGTTGGGGCTGGGCCGGGGGTGGTCGCGCAGCCCGGCGTTGACGGGGTGCCGCCCGCGCCCACCCTCCCCCACTCTCGGCTTCGCTCGAGCGGGGGGACCCACATCGCCCCAGGCGGCACGACTGCCCGCGGGGTGACGAGGTCAGACGTAACGTTCCAGAATCGACGACTCCGCCAGGCGTGACAGGCCTTCGCGGACGCTGCGTGCACGCGCCTCGCCCACGCCCTCGACCGTCTGGAGGTCGTCCACGCTGGCGGCGAGGAGTTTCTGCAGGCCGCCGAAGTACTCCACCAGCCGGTCGATGATGGCGCCCGGGAGGCGCGGCACCTTGGCGAGGAGGCGGAAGCCGCGCGGGGACACCGCGGAGTCGAGGGCCTCGGGGGAGCCCGTGTAGCCCAACGCTCGGGCGACCGTGGGCAGTTCGAGCAGCTCGGCGTGGGTGAGGGCGTCCAGTTCGGCCAGCGCTTCCTCGACCGTGCGGGAGCGCTTGGCGGTGGGCTCGGGGACGTAGTCCCGGACGACCAGTTCACGCTCGGGTTCGACGCCGGCGATCAACTCGTCGAGCTGGAGGGCGAGGAGACGCCCGTCGGTGCCCAGTTCGACCACATATTCGGCGATTTCGGTGGCGATGCGGCGCACCATCTCCAGCCGCTGCGCGACGGCGGAGACGTCCCGGACCGTCACCAGGTCCTCGATCTCCAGCGCCGACAGCGTGCCCGCAACCTCGTCCAGGCGGAGCTTGTAGCGCTCCAGGGTCGCCAGGGCCTGATTGGCGCGGGACAGGATCGCCGCCGAGTCCTCCAGTACGCGGCGCTGGCCGTCGACGTACAGCGCGATCAGCCGCATGGACTGGGAGACCGAGACCACAGGGAATCCGACCTGCTTGCTGACCCGGTCCGCGGTGCGGTGGCGGGTGCCCGTCTCCTCGGTCGGGATCGTGGGATCCGGAACGAGTTGGACACCCGCACGCAGGATCTTCGACAGATCGGAGGAGAGCACGATGCCGCCGTCCAGCTTGCACAGCTCACGCAGCCGGGTCGCCGTGAACTCGACATCCAGCACGAAACCGCCCGTGCACATGGCCTCGACGGTCTTGTCGGAGCCGAGCACGATCAGCCCGCCGGTGTTGCCGCGCAGGACCCGCTCGAGCCCGTCGCGCAGGGCCGTGCCCGGAGCCACGGCGCTCAGCGAGGCGCGCATCAGGCCATCGGAACCGGCACTCCCACCGGATTTTCCGGGAGCTGCTGCCCGGTCGTTGGCTGCCACTGCACTCCTCCGGTCGCAGGTTCTGGGGCGCTCCCGTATGCGCACTCGATTCGTACGGACGGGCGAGACCAGGGCAAAGTCTACCGGCGGTCCTCCGCGTCCCGGGGGGCCTCTCGGCGACGGGAGCGGGGGAGGACCCTCAGGGCGTCCCCTATGTCCGCGACTTCCAGGACCTTCATGCCCGCAGGGACCTTGCCCGGATCGCCCGGCACGAGCGCATGCGTGAAGCCCAGGCGGTGCGCCTCCGCGAGCCGGCGCTGTACGCCGGTGACCCGTCTGACCTCGCCCGCGAGGCCGACCTCGCCGATCGCCACGAGGTTCTTCGGCAGCGGGGTGTCACTGGCCGCCGACGCCAGTGCGAGGGCGACGGCGAGGTCGGCGGCCGGTTCGGACAGCTTCACTCCGCCGACCGTTGCGGAGTAGATGTCCCGTTTGCCCAGGGCGCTGATGCGGCCGCGCTGTTCCAGGACCGCCAGCATCATCGAGACGCGGGAGGTCTCCAGGCCGGATGTTGTGCGGCGTGGGGAGGGGATCTGCGAGTCGACCGTGAGTGCCTGGACCTCGGCGACCAGGGGGCGGCGGCCCTCCAGGGTGACGGTCAGGCAGGTACCGGGGACCGGTTCGGCCCGGCGGGTCAGGAACAGGCCGCTGGGGTCGGCGAGTCCGGTGATGCCCTCGTCGTGCAGCTCGAAGCAGCCGACCTCGTCCGTCGTCCCGTAGCGGTTCTTGACGCCGCGTACGAGGCGCAGACGCGCGTGCCGGTCGCCCTCGAAGTGCAGGACGACGTCGACGAGGTGCTCCAGCAGGCGCGGGCCCGCGATCGCGCCGTCCTTGGTGACATGGCCCACCAGGAGCGTGGACATGCCCCGCTCCTTGGAGGCACGGATCAGGGCGCCGGCCACCTCGCGGACCTGGGCCATGCCGCCTGGGGCGCCGTCGATCTCCGGGGAGGCGACCGTCTGTACCGAGTCGAGGATGAGCAGTGACGGCTTCACCGCGTCCAAGTGGCCCAGCACGGCGGCCAGATCGGTCTCGGCGGCGAGATAGAGGTGGTCGTCGATGGCGCCGATCCGGTCGGCGCGCAGCCGGACCTGGCTCGCTGATTCCTCGCCGGTCACATAGAGGGTGCGGTGTTCGTCACTCGCCGACTTGGCCGCCACGTCCAGCAGCAGGGTCGACTTGCCGACGCCGGGCTCGCCCGCGACGAGCACCACCGCGCCGGGCACGAGCCCGCCGCCGAGCACGCGGTCCAGCTCGGGGACGCCGGTCGGGCGGGCGGTGGCCTGGCGGCCGTCGACCTGGCCGATGGGCAGGGCGGAGGTGGTGACGCGGCCGGGTGTGGTCGTGCGTACGGCGGGCGTGCCGTATTCCTCGACCGTGCCCCAGGCCTGGCATTCGGGGCAGCGGCCGAGCCACTTGGCCGTCTGCCAGCCGCATTCGGTGCAGCGGTAGGACGGGCGGTCCTTCGTGGTCTTCGTACGGGCAGCCATGGACGAAACCGTAACCGGCCCCACTGACAATGCGGGCACGCTGCAGGCCATCGGTCCGCGGGCCACCGTGCCGTGGGGCCGCGAACCCTGTACGAACCGGTATTGACACGCCCGAACCGGTCACGGAATCACCGGTTCCTGTCCCCTTATGAGGGATCGTTTCACCCGTACGAATTAAAAGTGCTCAAGGGGGCGGAAGGTGCCACCCCCCGCCGCCTACGGTCGGCCGGGTGATGAGCAGCAGCCCGGACACCTCGACCCGCACGACCGGCGCACACCGGGCGCGCCGCGAGGCACGCGACCGTGCTGCGGCGCGCACGCTGGCGCACCACCCGCCCGCGCGCTACGAGCCGTATCTGGACGGTCTGTTCACCTACTGCCTCTCCGTGCTGTGCGACCACGACGCCGCGACTGCCGCCCTGGGCGAGGTCTTCGCGCTCGCCGAACGCCGCGGCCAGCGTGCCCCGGCCGCCGCCGGGGACCGCCGGGCGTGGCTGTACGCGCTGGCCCGCTGGGCGTGCCTGCGCAAGCTGACCGAGATCAAGCAGAAACGTCAGGCCACGCACGCGGCGGGCCGCCATGGCACCGAACGGCAGCGCGGCAGACAGCCCACCACCCCGCCCGTCTCCGAGGAGGCTCAGGAGCAGCGCCGGCGCGAACTTGCTCAGCTGGCCTGGCCGGAGGCCGCCGGCACCACCCCTGAGCAGCGCGAGGCGCTCGAACTGGCCGTACGCCACCACCTGGCCGCCCATGAGGTCGCCGCCGTCCTCGGCATGGACCTCGCCGCCACCCGTGAACTGCTCGCCTCCGCCGCCTGCGAGGTCGAACGCACCCGCGCAGCCCTCGCGGTCGTCGAAACCGGCGGCTGTCCGAGCGTCGCCCGCCTCACCGGCGACAACCAGCTCGTGCTCAGTGCCGCGGTCCGCCGTGAGCTCGTCCGGCACGTCGACGACTGCCCTCGCTGCCGGCGCACCGCCGAGCGCGCCGTCCCCGGCCGCTGGCCCGGCGTCAGCGTCACCCCCGCCGCGCTGCCCGTGCTGGAGGCGCCCCGCGCGGCACTGCACCACGCCATGGCGCATCACCCGCGCGCGCGGGGCACCGCCGCGCCGCGCTTCGACCGGCGCGGCTTCCCCATGGACCCCAAGGATCGCGCCGCCCGAAGGGACCGCCTACGCGCGCGTGCCGTCACCACGACCGTCGTCGCCACCGTCGTTGCGGCCCCCGTACTGGCCCTCTGGTCCGCCTACCGGGCCTCGCCGGTCACCGGCGAGGGCGGAGAGGGCAGCACCGCCACCGCGAGCCGCGACGACGACCCCGGCAGCCTCGACGGCGAGGCGGCGCGCGGCGGCTACGAGAACACGGGAAACGCCGACACGCACCCTGGTGGTCGCTTCTCGAACGGCGACCAACCCGACGTCTCCGTGGAGGTCGTCAGCGTCGCCGGAGCGGGCCGCAAGAGTGCGGGGGCACTGGCGGTGACCGCCGACAACAGCGGCGACACCACACTGATCACTCTGACCGCCTCCGGCCATGCCCCGGTGCGCTGGTCCGCGACCACGGGCGCCTCCTGGCTCTACCTGAGCCGATCTGCAGGAACGCTCCGCCCAGGCGAAACGTTGACGATCAAGGTGTACGTCGACCAGCTGCGCGAGCCGTCCGGGTACTGGAGCGCACGGGTGGCGATCTCACCAGCCGGCGCGGTTGTCACG